>DMYM01000393.1:1180-8098 GCA_003483645.1 Verrucomicrobiales bacterium | reverse complement strand
CCATTGCTCACCACCCAGGTGCCATGCCCCGGTTCAGCTTCCGCCCACTCGATCAGAGGAAGTTCCTCGCCCTCCACCTTAAGAAGCGCCACGTCCCACTCCACCGTGGTCGCCACTACCTCCACCTCCTTAAAATGCTTCCGGTCGACTCTCACACTGAGTTCCTCAACCTTGTCGATCTCACTGGCCTTGGTCACCAGGTAACCGTCTGCACTGACCACCACACCATAGGCAACAGACCTCCATCCGTCATAGATCACCGCACTGCTAGCCTGCAGAACCTCGCGCACCGGCTCGAAGGCTTTCCATGTCTCCTTCCCATTGAGCCTGAACTCCCCCTCAAGTTGGCCGAACTGCTGCTGGGCACAGGAAAGCGAGGCACTGAACCCAATGAGGCCCAGGAGACTACTTCTCACCCAGTTCCACTTCGATTTCCATCTCTTCATCATCTCGCAGGATCTTGAGCTTCACTTTATCTCCCGGCTTGCATTCCTTGATCAAGGCAGAGAAGTGCTTCCCATTCTCGATCTTTCCATCATTCATCTCCACGATCGCATCTCCTTCCTTGAGACCAGCCATTGCCGCGGGCGTCTCCTCCCCCACAGTTTTCACGATCACTCCACCCTCTTCCCGGTCCTCCGTGGCCACACCCATGAAAGCGGGCCCACCTTTCTGAACGAAAGGCCCCTCCCCGATGAATTCGTTCCCGAGCATTTCATCCCAGTTCGCGAGGAACTCCCTCACCGGCACGTGCATATTCTGCTCCAGGGTGGCTCCCACCCGGCTGTGAATACCGATCAACCGCCCGTTCATGTCGAAGAGAGGCCCCCCCGAATCACCCCCGATCAGGTTGCAGTCCGAGTTGATCGTCTCATCCGCCATCCGTACCAGACGACCGATCCGGACTCCCACCCCGCGCTCCTTCTCGAACCCACCGGAATGCCCCAGGGCATAAACCCAGTCTCCAAGTGAAGCGGTATCCTTCTCGTCCAGTTCGACGTAGGGATAGGCCCCTTCCTCATCAATCTTGACCATGGCCGCATCTGTCGCAGCCACCAGGCCCTGAGAAGTAGCCTTGTGCTTGGTGCCGTCCTCCATGATAACCGTCATCTTCTTTCCCACGCCTCCGCTCACGTGCGCGGCGGTCAGGATCAAACCCTTCTCGCTGACGATAACGCCACTGCCTGAGCCACCTCCCAGATCGATCGAAACCGTAGCCGAACGGGAGCGGGGCAGGCTCTTCTGCAGAGCCTCCTGAATCTTCTTGAGATCCCGGATATTTTCCGGCACCTCCTTCTGGTTGAAGTAGGGACGATTCCCTTCCTTCTCTCCGGCCCTGGAGCCCAGGCTGCAAACCGCGAACAAGAGAGTGAAGAGGACTGCCGACCTTCCGAGGTGCCGGTCGGAATGGGGGAGGTGCTTCATCATCTTTACAAAGGCAAAATAAGTCCCGGGTATTGCCACTTCAACGCCCAAGCCTGAAAAAAGACAACCCAACGGCGTGAAACTGGCCCAGGAAACCCCCTAACCTGTAGCCAACGCCAATTGGGCTGTCTACCCCCCCCAAGGGGGAATCTTTATAGGTTTATTATGGAAGGCTCCTTTGCAAGTACAATTCCGCCCAGCTCAACGACTGAATTTCATGGCTTTCTGACCATCTCAATCAAGATCTCGCGCCCTAACCTGTCGGAATGACTACGATCGGGTGACGATTCCTCTACAATTCTGAAGGACTCTGTAAATAACTCCCGAAGATCAACCCGGTAGGGTGGTCTGGGTTCCCCATCCTCCCACCCCGGAGGATCGAGAAAAAAGACTCCGATCAACCGCCCCCCGGCACCAGCCAACGAGTCGCAGCCTCAACATACGACCACCGAAGGGAAGGAGCAATCGTACACAAGAAGGTATGCTCGAAGAGCATTTCCACATCGCAACGTGCAGCGAGTGCTTCATCGAAGAAGTCCCCCTCCAGCCCGGTTATTCCTTCCCCATAACGCTCTCGTGCCGCCGCAAGCGCACTCGGAGACAAATCCAGACCGACGATCTCCATCCCTGCCTCCTGCCACGCCACCACGTCATGACCCGCTCCACAACCTGGAACCAGGACCCTGCCTGCACCCCGATGATCAACCGTTCGCCCCTCTAACAGGGCGACAAGAGGAGGAGCAGGCCCGCCAAGATCCCAAGGCGTCTCTCCTTTCCGGTATGATCCTTCCCAGTCCATGGGGAAACCTCTACAACTCTGGCATGCCCTACATTCGTTCCAGGTAGTCCGGCACCTGGTCGCGTTGCCGCGACGGCGGGAGATGAGCGTTGCTGAACGAGATGACCGCACCCACCCCGGCGGCATGCGGCGCCCCCAGGAGTGGTCCACACTCTACCTCCGGAAAGCGGTACTTCCTGCGATGCTGCAGCCACAGCCAGCCAGCCCACCCTGACAGCCAGGCGAGGATCACGCAGAAAGCAAAGAGAACCGCCCGACCGACCAGCCGAAGATTATCTTCTTCGTTCCCCACAGGGGCAGGAATCACCCGGGTCTCGCTTTCGAGACGGCGAGCCTCGCGCGTTGCCGTGGCGGCTTTCAACTCCCGTTCGATCCAGTAGAGACGAATCGAGAGTTCAACCAGGAAGTTGTCCAGCTGGTAGGCCACATCGCTTTTCTCGAATGCCTCCTGCACTGCGGCCCGCAGCGCACGGTCCTGTTCATCCTGCGAAATCACCGCACGGATATCCGAACTCAGAAAAAACTGCGAGCGATCGGGAGCTCCAAGGTGATAAAAGACCAACGCCACCGGACCATGCTTCGTAAACAGGTCCTGGTAAACGGCCTGAATATCCGTGTCCGCCGGGAATTCCTGCCTTTGGTCGAAAAGATAGACAAACATGTCGATGTTCGACTCGCTGGAATGGTAGTGGAGGAAACTCTCCCGATCCCGGAACTCCTGTTGCGACAACAAGTCCTGGGGATCACTCAGAAAAATGGGTTCCCCGCGCCCGTCTCTGGAAATCTCCCGGAAGTATTCGGCCATGTGTTCGGCTGAAATCGCGGTCTCGGCTTCCTCTGGCTGCGGCGATTCCTCGACTGGTTCCGGCAGTTCCACCACCGGCGGCTCAATCTTTGCGTCAGGATCGACCGGGACAGGTGCGAAAAAATTCTGGCCCGCCACGATCTCTCCCCTCTTGACCTTCTCATAATCGCTCGGACTCCAGACAGGAAGAGCAGGCAGTCGGGATTTCCTCACCTTCTCAAGTTCCGCTGCCTTCTCCTCGGGGTCCTTCGCCCTGCCTTCCCTGACTTCTGCCTCTGCGCCCTTGGCCGATCCCGCAGTTGCAGCGGGAGGCCGCAGCGAATCCTGCCCGGTCAGCGGGGCTCCCGGGAGCACCAAGGACAATAAAATGAACAGCCCCTTTCTCATGCCTGTGTCTTCCTCTGGCTCCTCCGGTGACTGGCCCGGATTCGTTCCGGCATCTTCCCGGTTCCTTCCGTCTTCTCGTGCGGCCCCTGGAAAGCTTCCGGGTCGCGTCGGACCCGGCGGGCCTGCCTGCCCAGGGTCTTGCTGATCTTCCGGATCACCACCTCGCTGGCTTTCATCCACTGCCCCTGCAGAAAGTAGGGATGCGCCGCTGACACGGCCTTGAAGGTCGCCTCATCATCGAGGAAGGACTGGAGGGAGTAACCATAGGTGATCCCTGCCGACTTTCCCCCGACATCAACACTCAGCAAGATTCCCGCTTCGTTGGGACGGGAAACATCCACGTCCTCGAACGCTCCCCGGTTCAGCAGCCAGAAACCGAACTGCCGCAGGCTCGGCAATTCCCTGAAAGTCCCGAAGTAGATCCCGAAGAAGAGCTGGGGAAAGGTGGATTCAAAGTTACGCAACATCCTGAGCAATGCCACCCGCTCTTTCTTCCGCAACACTCCTGCCGCATCAGTCAGGGTCCCCAGTCTTACATCATCTTCACCAAATACCCGGTCCACATCGACAATGCTGAATCCACAGTGCGGGCACTGCCGTGCCATTCGGTGAATCCGCTGCACACATCGGGGGCACTTCATGACTTCCTCTTCCGATCGCGCATCACTCCATCAACCGTCCCTACCACTCTGCCCCCAGTCCATACCGGTCAGCAAGTTTCAACAACTCGGCCCGCATGGGCCACTCGTCAGGCCTCTCGCTGCGCTTGTGACGCTGGCTCGCGCCCTTCAGTAACATACAGCCGGTGTTATCCCCGGCGGCCCTTACTTCCTCTACCTCCTCCGCACTCAGGACAACCTCCGGAAGAGCTCCAAACTCTTCGATCTTGTCCTCGATGGATCTTGCCTCATCACCTGCTTCCTGAATGAAGGTGGGAACCACGCTCTTCACAGGCTCCTGGGAGAGATTCCACAGACAAGCGAAATGCAAAAGGGAAAGTCCGTGACGCTTGATGATCGGGTCCATCTTCTCAATCCGCTCATGGCCTTTCTCCACCCAGCCTTCCGGTCTGTAGGACCGGTGGTCGCCGGGCCTGAAATCATGTCCGGGCTTCACGTCGCCGTGAAACAATCCTCCATAGTCAACCACTCTGGTCAGAATCTCAACCCCGTGGTCCCGGGCTGCTGGCAGCACGAACTGCCCCGGCCATGGCTCCAGCGGATTAATGATGATCATGGCCCATTCGATCAACTCCCCGAAGCGCTCGAAACTGCAGATCAAGTCGAGGACAAAGCCATTGGCCGGACCCGGCGCAACACCCAGGCGTTGCGCCATTCCCTCTTCCTTGAGGGCTGCCATTGCCTTCCATACATCCTCCTGCGTGTATCCCAGTTCATCCGGATTGTGCAGGAGGAGAAGGTCAAAGTGATCGGTCCGACTGTTCAGGAGCGACTTCTCACAGGCCATCCGCAGATAGTCGCGATACTCCGCGGGCTTACGCAGGCTGGGATCGGTGAAGCGCGGGTAGCCACCCACCCCGGATCGTGATCCTTCATAAAAATCGTGCCCGATAGTTCCCACCAGACAATAGGACTCCCGGGGATAGTCGCTGAGGGCCTCTGCCAGTGCCGCATCAGCCTGACCATGGCCATACACATCCGCAGTCACGAACGTCCGCACACCGCTCTCATATGCAAGGCGGATACATTCCAGGTAGCGGTCTTCCTCCAACGTCTCGCCAAAATGCATGTAGCGGCCTCCGCTCCAGGTCCCGTATGCTGTTCTGGTCAGATTCATCAGTCTTTCCATACCTAGAGGCAACACCGGAAACCGTCAACGCTAAGCAGACTCCCCCCTGAATGACGGCGGAAAATCACCAGGAATGCCACGATCCACCCTTTCTCCAGTATTCACAGGGCATGACCAATCTGACGCTCTGTTCACAATCTATTCCCAAACCCGTCTCCATCCACAGCCTCGCTTGACTTGCCCAGTGCAGTTTCCATCGTGGCCGGGTGATTCAGTCCTGGGACGAACGCGACCTCGCGCAGGGTCGCTGGTTTCGCACAAGAATGGGCCCACTCAATCTTGCCCTTCTCCGTCGGCATGACGAGTGGCGCGTGAGCACGTGGGAGGACGGGGAATTCCCGGAGTTGCCAGAGGAGGGCGACAGGCAGGATCTCCCTGCCAGCCTGGAATGGGAACGCTGGGACTGCGGCGACGACGACTCCCGGGTTCGTCTCCTGCCCTCCTTCCCTGATCTGCCCATTATTGCCAAACCAACCACCTCTCTCTCCATTGCGCCCGGGGGGAACGCCCTCTTCTATGTCGGCATCCCCTCAAGTATCGAGGTTCACGGCGAATGTGGCGCCGGCCTGCGCAAGCTCACCAGCATCTCGACGGAAACCCTCAGCAAGACCTGGCACGGCGATCGCTCCGAGGGCGAACCCTGTTACTCCTTGCGCACTCGCGCACGTCGTCACTTCGAGCCCGAAGACTGGCTCGGGCACGATATCATCGTGACGGTCGACCTTTATAACCAAGGCGGGGAACCCTTTGAATTTGAGAGACTCTTCCTCGACCTGGGACATTTTTCCATCTTCGCCCATGAAGGCCGGCTCTGGTCCAATGCATGCCGCATCCGGATAAGTGAGGACGAGGAGGAAGGCAACGACATCACCTACGAACCCTGCCCCCTCCACCCAGCCGCTGATGCCACTGAAATTGCTCATGCACGGGCGGGAACGACACGCCACTCCTCCCTCCGACGGGCATTCTCCTCTGTTATTGACGTCATCAACTGAGCCTTTGCCGTGACCGCCCCGATTCTCGCCGCCCTGCCCGTCTGGCTCTCCAACTTTCTCGAATCAGAGGTTCTCTGGAAGGTCGTAGGAGCTACCGCCATCCTGCTGGGTGGCGCCATCACCATCACGATCCTCAACAGGGTGGCCCTCCGGATCTTCGGCCCGCGCCTGGGATCCCAGGGCGTGATGGTGCTCAAGAAGCTCATCCGCTATCTTGGCTTTGCTTTCGCATGCATCCTGGCTCTCAACCAGATAGGCCTGAACCTGGGCGCGATTCTCGGAGCAGCCGGGGTCGCCGGCATCGCGATCGGATTTGCGGCTCAGACTTCGCTCTCAAATATCATCAGCGGATTCTTTCTCATTGGTGAACGACCGTTCGAACTGGGTGACATCATCGAGGTGGACGGCATCAGCGGCACGGTCGACACCATCGGGCTGCTGTCGCTCACCCTGCGCACCTTCGACAACCGCTCGGTGCGCATTCCCAACGAAACCCTGGTCAAGACCAACGTCACCAACGTCACCCGGCACCCGATCCGACGGTTCAACCTTGAGGTGGGCGTGGCCTACGACGAAAATATCGGACACGTCCTCAGCGTGCTGCGGGATGTCTCCGAAAAAAACCTCCAATGCCTTGATGAACCGGAATCCCTCATCATTTTCACCGGCTTTGGCGACTCCTCCCTTAACTTCCGCCT
>DMYM01000393.1:0-800 GCA_003483645.1 Verrucomicrobiales bacterium | reverse complement strand
CGCGAACTCAAGGAACGCTTCGACGAGGAAGACATCGAGATCCCCTTCCCCCACATGACTCTCGCCGCCGGCAAGGCCCTGGGCCCCATTCCTGTCAGGATGGTCACGGACGCCGACAAGCCGGAACAGGGATAGCTGACCCTGAAACTGGAGACTCCCTGCGCGAAATTTCGAGAGAATCCGCCCCCTCTGGATCCCTGCGGGGCCGGCCACCTTCGGTCCCCAACTACTCCCACTCGATACTGGCGGGTGGCTTGGTGGAAACGTCATAGAGGACCCGGTTCACTCCGGGGACATCGTTCAGAATCCGGCGGCTGGTCTCCCGGAGAATATCGTAGGGGAGTTCTACCCAGTCTGCGGTCATGGCATCTTCGCTCACCACGGCCCGCAGACTTACTGCGAATTCATAGCTTCTTTCGTCGCCCTTCACGCCCACGGTCCTGACCGGCACGAGCGCGACATAGGCCTGCCACACCTTGTCATACCAACCGTGATCCTTGAGGCGGGAAATGAAGATTGCATCGCTGTCGCGGATGATGCGGAGCCGATCCTCTGTGATCTCACCCGGACAGCGGACCGCCAGTCCGGGACCTGGAAAGGGATGCCGGTGCACGATATCATGCGCAATTCCCAGTGACATGCCCAGTTCCCGCACCTCGTCCTTGAACAACTCCGCCAGGGGTTCCAGGACCTTGCCCTGTTTCTGCAACTCCAGAATCCTGTCCACCCGGTTGTGGTGAGTCTTGATCTTGGAGGCCTTGGTCTTGGCGTTCGATGCGCTCTCGATCACATCCGGATAG
>DMYM01000259.1 GCA_003483645.1 Verrucomicrobiales bacterium | reverse complement strand
ATCCGGATCAGTAGCGTTGACTACAACCCGGCCGCCAGCGGTGCTTCCCCGGACCAGAGAGGGGAATACTTCATCCTCGTCAACCCGAACAGATCCGCAGTCGATTGTTCCGACTGGGTGATTTCAGGCGGGATTTCACACACCCTCCCGGCCGGTACGGTTATTCCAGCAAGGGGACGCCTTTACGTGGCGCGTGAGGCGGCGGGATTTCGTGCCCGCAGCATCAGTCCGAAGGCCAACGAGAAACGCTACCTGATCAGCGGCTATGGCGGACAACTCTCCGCCCGGGGGGAACCATCACCCTCACTGACGATACCGGCAACATGATCGACAGCAATAGCTACCCCGGAAACCCCACTCCGGGACAGGATTTCCTGCGGGTGAGCGAGATCCTCTATGCTCCGGCGGCGCCCACCGCCGCGGAACTGGCGAGTATCGCGACCCTCAATGGGTCTGAATTCGAGTTTGTGGAATTGACCAACATCGGCCCCTCGCCTCTCAACATCAGCGGGGCACAGTTTGTGGAGGGGATCTCCTTCACCTTCCCCGATGCCACCATCCTCAACCCGGGCGACCACATCCTGGTGGTAGCCAATCTGGCGGCCTTCACCCTGCGTCATCCGGGTGGCCTCAATATCGCCGGGGAATACACCGGCAAACTCGACAACGACGGCGAGCAGTTACAGATCCTTGACGCCCTGGGGGAGAACATCCTTGAGTTCTCCTACAACGATGTCTGGCACGATCCCACCGACGACGAGGGCTACTCGCTCGTCCTGCTCGATCCGGCCACCACGGCGGTTACCGATTTCGATCGCCCGGCGAACTGGGGTGTCAGCCTTACGGAAGGTGGTGATCCCGGGACAGAATCCACGGGCACCTCGATGACCTACGCTTTCTGGAAGTACCAGCACTTTACCGAAAACGAGATTTCCGATCCCCTCATCACAGGCGACTCTCTTGATCTGGATTCCGACACCCTCGGAACCGTCCTGGAATACGGATTTGGACGCAACCCCCGGGCCAATGACGCCGGAGGGAGTTACCGCGCATCGATCGTGACCGACGGCGGAACAGACTATCTGGCGATGACTTTCAGGCGCCAGAAAAACTCCCTCGACCTCACCTACCTCGTCGAAGTCTCCAGCGATCTGTCCGATTGGACCACCGTCAATACGCTGACAGGCATCCCAGTGGACAACGGTGACGGCACAGAGACCGTAACCATCCGGGACAATCTGGCGGCCAGCCACGACACCCCGCGATTCGGGCGCATCACCGTGACGGTGGACCCGTAGGGCCAACCCCCCCTGGCCGGGTGGTCTGACAGGCGGTGGAAAGTTCCCCGGAGCGATAAACACCATCAGGCGGGTGATCAACATTCTCGAAAAGCGTGGATCGGCGGTTGAACGGGCCCGGCACCGTGAGAGGTTGAAGTTATATCAGGAGAAGACCGCGCGCGCTCTCTCCCGAGGCGGGACAAGCCCCTGATCTCCTTCACCATCCCGCCACTGCGGGACGAGGTGCCTCAGGAGATGATCTCCTTCACCACTTCACCGTAAACATCGGTGAGGCGGAAATTGCGGCTCTTGTGCCGGAAAGTCAGCTGCTCGTGATCGATCCCCAAGAGGTGGAGAATGGTGGCGTGGAGGTCGTGGACATGGACTTTGTCTTTGACCGCGCGGTAACCGAACTCGTCGGTCTCTCCATAAGTGATCCCTGGGCGCACGCCCCCACCCGCCAGCCACATCGTGAACCCGAAGGGATTGTGGTCCCGTCCGGCACTGCCCTGCTGGGTGGGCATGCGCCCGAATTCCCCGCCCCAAACGACCAGCGTGCGATCGAGCAATCCGCGCTGCTCGAGATCCTGCAGGAGAGCCGCGATGGGCTGGTCCGTCTGCGCACATTGTCGGTCGTGGTTCTCTACCAGCTTCTTGTGGGCATCCCAAGCCTCCTCGGGACCGCGATTTCCGCCGCTGTAAAGTTGGACCATGCGCACTCCGCGTTCCACGAGACGGCGGGCGAGAAGACAGTTCCGACCAAAGTCCGCGGTGGTATCCTGCTCGAGGCCGTAGGCCTGCTTGATGAATGCAGGCTCCGAGGAGAGGTCGGTCACTTCCGGGGCATTGGTCTGCATGCGAGCTGCCAGTTCATAGGAAGCAATGCGGGCCTCGAGTGCGCTCTCCGCCGGGTCCGCCCTGGCGTAGTCTTCATTGAACTCGCGGATCATCTCGAGCCGGGCACGCTGTTGGGAATCGGAGACCCCATCGGGATTTGCAAGGTTCACGATGGGAACTCCGGTGGGCCGGAAAGGAACGCCCTGGTAGGCGGCCGGCATGAACCCATTCGACCAGTTGAGATTGCCGTTCACGGGAGCACCCCTCTTATCTAACAGAACTACATAGCCCGGAAGATTCCGCGTGGCGGTTCCCAGGCCGTAATTGAGCCACGACCCCATGGAGGGATGCCCCTGGAGGATGAACCCGGAGTTCATCTGGGTCAGGGCGGGGCCATGGTTGTTGCTGTCCGCGTGCATGCCCCGGATCACGCAGAGTTTGTCAGCGTGCTTGGAAAGGTGCGGATACTTTTCCGAGATCCACATTCCGGACTGGCCGTATTGCTGGAAGGAATACGGCGAGGGAAAAGCGGTGGGCTTGGTTTCGTTGGTGAAGAAGCTGTCCTCTTTGCGGTATGCCGGAATCGGCTTGCCCGCCCACTCATTGAGCGCCGGCTTCGGGTCGAAGGTATCCACCTGGCTGGGCCCACCGTACATGAAGAGGAAGATGACGGAGTCGACCCTGGCAGGGTGGTGAGGAGCGGGACCACCGTCCGCCACAAGCAGATCGGTCAAGGCGAGCGAGCCGAATCCCGCGCCCGCGGATTGAAGAAACCTGCGTCGGCTAGTCCACATAGACAAAGGGGCTGCTGTTGAAGAGGACCACCCCGAGATCGACGAGGGTGATCTCCGGTTTCTCGAGGAATGCCCGGGCCTTGGCCAGCTCGGCAGCACTGGGCGCGCGGGCCCAGGTGAGTTCCATCAAGCGCTGGGCGGGAGCATCCGGCTTTTCCCGCCGGGCACGCTCCACCGCGTGGCCAGCCTGCTCGTTGACGAAGGCATCGTTGAGCAGCGCCAGGGCCTGGGTCGGGGTGGTGCTCTCGAAGCGCAGGGCACAGCTTTCCGAGGAATCGGGCGCATCGAGCAATTCCATCAGGGGCATGGGAAGCTGCCGCTTCAGGTAAATATAGACGCTTCGCCGCCAATGCGTTGCGGTTTCCGTTTTCACCCTGGGCCACTGGTTGCGCATGCTCTGCGTGATGATCTCGGAGGGGATGCGCGGCTTGATCCCCGACCCGCCCATCTTGCGGTTCAGCTTTCCGCTGCTGGAGAGGATCGAATCACGAATGACTTCCGCTTCGAGCCGGTGTTTGGGAAATCGCCAGTAAAGGTGATTGGCAGGGTCGCTGGCATGGGCCGATTTGCGATACGCGCTGTCCTGCTGAAACGCGTGCGAGAGGCAAATCTCGCGGATCAACGGTTTGATCCGCCCGTCCGAGTCACGCAGCACGATCGCGAGATGATCGAGCAGGGCGGGGTGAGTGGGCGGACTGCCGCTCACCCCAAGATTGCTCGGGGTGCCCACCAGACCCCGCCCGAAGAGATGCTGCCAGACACGGTTCGCCATCACTCGCCAGGTGAGCGGGTTTTCCGTAGACGCAATCCAGTCCGCCAAGGCAAGACGAGCGCTCGGCTCGGTCCGCGAAAACTTTGCGGGGATCCCGCGAAGCACGACGGGGACACCCGCCACAACCGCTTCGCCGGGACTGTTCACATCTCCGCGCTCCAGGATCCGGGTGACCTTCCTCTGCGACTCGGGAAGGGTGCCGAGGGCGCGGATGCCGGAGCCCGTGGGAATCTTGGGCGCCTTCCGGGCCTTGGGTGAAAACAATTTCGGAGCTCCCGGTGCGTCTCCCTCGAGGGAGACGAAGGCATCGGCGGTGTTGTTGAAGACCGAGAGCAACGAGTAATAGTCCCCGGCGGTGAAGGGATCGGTCTTGTGGTCGTGGCACCGGGCACACCCAATCGTTTGTCCGAGAAACACGCTGGAGACGGTCGAGAGAATCCCGTCGAGCTGATCAAGACGATAGGCCTTCAACTCCGCCGCACCGATGTTGGCTTCGTTGGACGGCCCGGTGCGACAAAACCCGGTCGCAATCCATGAGTTCGCGTCCCGGGGTGCAAGAAGATCCCCCGCAATCTGCTCGCGGATAAAGCGGCCGTATGGTTTGTCCTGGTTGAAGCTCGCGATCACGTAGTCACGATAGCGCCAGGCGTGGGGCCGATGAGTGTCCTGGTGCAGCCCGCTGGTATCGGCGTAACGGGCAAGGTCCAACCAGTGGCGAGCCCATCGTTCGCCAAATCCCGGACGTGCGAGCAGGTCATCCACCACCGCGGCGTAGCGCTCCGGTGAAGAATCCGCTCGAAACGTGGAGAGCTCGGCCGGGCTCGGGGGCAATCCGGTGAGGAGAAGATGGACGCGCCGGAGAAGGCGATCGGGTGCGGCGCGCGGTGCGGTGCTCAACCTGTGGGTGGACAGATCACGCGTGACGAGCCTGTCGATACTCGATCCGCTTTCGGCGCGGAGTGGTTGGAAGGCCCAGTGACCACCCTCGTCCGCGGAGGACCTCGGGAGGAGGGCCACGGTGGCCAGCATCACGAGAGGGAGGAGGTTCATGATCGATCTGGGTTCGGCAACAAAGTGCCCGAACTGAAGTCGTCCAAGTGGTAGTGAGGATGATCTTCAATGTCGAACACCGAAGAGAAACCACGGGATTGAGCAACCCTGGAGCGTGCGCCTGTCACCGGGAGCGGGCCGAATGGACCCTGTCCAATCCCTGGCCATGCTCTCGTTTTCTCCTTTGACCGAAAGTTAGGGGCGGACAAGGATCGTAGCATGCCCATGCGAGTCCGATTCTCCACTCTCACATTCACGTTCTCTCTTCTCACCGGATTGAGCGCCTTGGCAGCCGAGAACTGGACGGGCTTTCGCGGTCCGGGGGCACAGGGACATGCAGAAGCCAGGAACCTGCCCACCGAGTGGAGCGAACAGGAGAACATTGCCTGGAAGACCCCCCTCGAAGGCAGGGCATGGTCTTCGCCGGTGGTGTGGGGCGATCGCATCTGGGTGACCAACGCGAATTCGAAGGGGACCAGTCTCTCGCTGGTGTGCCTCGACAAGAAGAACGGCGACAAGCTCTACGACAAGGAACTCTGCGTTGTGAAGGACCCGCAGTTTTGCCACGCCTTCAATTCCTATGCCTCCCCCACCCCGGTGCTGGAAGACGGACTGGTCTATCTCACCTTCGGCTCCCCCTACACCGCCTGCCTCAAAGCGAATTCCGGGAAAGTCGTCTGGGAACGCAGGGACTTTGTCTGCGACCATTTCCGCGGCGCGGGCTCTTCGCCCATCATCTACAAGAATCTTCTCATCATCCACTTCGATGGTGCCGATCACCAGTTCGTGGTCGCGATGGACAAGAAGACCGGCGATACGATTTGGAAAACGGAGCGCAGTGTTGACTACAAGGACCTCGATGCCAACGGGAAGCCGAAGCGCAACGGAGACATGCGCAAGGCCTACGCCACTCCGCTCATCGTGAAGGTCGATGGGAAGGACGTCCTGGTCGGCCCTGGCGCGATGGCGCTCTACGGATACGACCCCGTGACCGGGAAGGAACTCTGGCGGGTGGAAACGATCGGCACCCACTCCACCTCCTGCCGTCCGGTCACCGGCCACGGGCTGGTCTACGCCACCATGGGCTTCAGCAAGGGCCTTCTCCTCGCCGTGCGGCCCGACGGGAAGGGCCACGTCAGTGGGAGCCACGTCGCGTGGAAGTACAACAAGGCCGCTCCCAAGAAACCGTCCGTCCTCCTGCACGGAGACCTCCTCTTCATGGTCGACGACGGCGGGGTTGCGGCCTGCCTGGATGCGAAAAGTGGCAAGGAGATCTGGAAGCAGCGCATCGGGGGGAACTTCTCGGCCTCTCCCATCCTGGTTGACGGCAGGATCTACCTCTTCGACGAGGATGGCAAGGGGACCGTCATTGCAGCCGACAGGGCATTCAAGGTGATCGCCACCAACGAACTGGAAGCCGGGTGCATGGGATCTCCGGCCGTCTCGGGCGACCTCCTCATCGTGCGCACCAAAAAGGCCCTCTACGGTATCCGCAACCGGTAAGGACTCCGCCTCTTCTACTTCCCGAAGGCGTAGAGATGATTCTGCGTCTGGACGTAGAGAGTTCCGTTGGCGGCCACCAGGCTGGAATAGATGGGCCCCGAGAACTCGGCGATCCCGATCTCCTCAAGTTTGCGCCCCTCCTTCAGGATGACCACCTCCCCATCCTCGGTTCCGATATAGATCCTGCCGTCAACCACCAGGGTGGAGCCCCAGATCCGGCTCAGGGTATCGTGAACCCAGACGGGCTTGCCGGTCCTGATGTCGACGCAGTACACCTGCCCGGTGAAGTCGGCCACGTAGACCAGGCCGTCCTTGACCGAGGGTGTGGAGAGTGAGCGGTTGATCTTCCGGTAGGTCCAGTCCGCCTTCCCGGTCTCCGCATCGACACAACTCAACATGCCCACTCCGTCACCGTTCTCGGGGTCCTGTCCGATGGTGACATAGACCTTGCCCTCGTGATAAACGGGCGTCCCCACGATCTCGCTGGGACCCTTGTAGGAGGGATACTCGCGGGGCTTGCCCTTGTCATCGACCCGGTAGTCAGGTGCGTTGGCATCGATCCGCCAAAGCTCCTTGAGGGTCCTGTGCCCCTTCGCCGTTTGTTCCCCATCAAGATCAAAGGCGTGCAGGAAGCCGTCCCCGCCCCCGAAGAAAACCGCGGGTTGTCCCCCGTGCCTGCCGATACAGGGCGACGACCAGTTGCAATGCATGGTCGCTTTTGCGATTCCAACCTGCTCCACGTTCCTGAGTTTGCCGGTGACGGCATCGAGGGAAATCAGGCAGGGAGCGTCGGGGGTCGAGTTGTGTTCGTGTTCTTCATCGAGGCCGTTCGACGTGGTCGCAATAATCCTGCCATCCGCCAGGGCCACTGAACTACTGGTGATATTGTGCGGCACCACTCCCAGGGACTTTATCATGTCATAGGTCCACAGGATGTCGGCATCAGTCGGTCCCACCTTCCGTGGTTCCTTGCCCGGACCGGCCATGTAGGGACCCTCGCCCGAAAAACCATCGTTCCCGTCCCCCAGACCCTTCAGGTCCAGACAGGCCACCTCGCCACGATTGGTCATTACATAACCCCGGTCACCATCGATGAGGGTGGAGGAGCAGATCCCGAGGTATTCCCAGTCCACCTCGTCGCCTCCCGGCAGCTTGGGCACGGTCAATTGCCAGAGAAAAGTCCCATCCTTCTCCCGGAATGCCATGACCACTCCCCGGTCGCCCACGATGGCCGGATTTCTCGGATTCTCGTTATTGGTACCCACCAGGACCACCCCATTGCCGATGGTGGGCGTCCCGTAAGCCTCCGTGCCGAGGGCCACCACCCACTTGCACCCCTCGGCGGTGGCAGGATTGATCTCGCCCTCCTTGTCCTCGAATTCCTCCCCGCCCGAGATATCGACCGGCAGACCCTTTTCAGCGGAGACCATGTTCTTGTCCGGACTACCACCCCACTCGGACCAGGGAGCCGCCCCGGTCTGGAGAGATGGAAGAAAGAGGGAACCACATGCAAGGACGGGGAGAAAAGAGGGCATCATCTTCACGGGAAGGGTGACAATCAAACGGCGCCAGAGTGCTCAAACTTTCGCCCAAGCCTGACGGGATCATTGAAACATGGGCGCCCCTCGGCGAGTGGAATTCCCACAAAACAGTGGTTCTCCGGTCACCCGCCCACGCGGTGACGCTCCTGCGGGACGTTAGCCGCACCAAACAACGGACATCCCGGTCATTTGCCCGGACAGCCTTTTCCCGGGCCTGTCCATCCAGTCAGGACACCCAAAAGGCCCACAGGCGGATGTCCGCGGGGCCTGGTTCAGTACGTGAAAAGGCCCGCCGACAAATGTCCGCGGGCCAATTCTTCGAATTCGATCTTTGGTTGGTCCTTCCAGCCGGGCCGGAGCCTGGTGAAAAGATGGGGCTTGGGAGCTCGCCACGCTCTCTTTCCCCGAACACTGGCATTTGGCGCCCAGCTTCACCCGTCGAGTGTCGCTGGCTGTCAGTTTCCCGACGCTGCACTGGTCTGCATGAACGATTGCATTCCGTTTCGGTTCCGCAGCGGAACCGGCCGGCGGTGTCACCACCACCAGCTTGTCGGGTGAGACTTCTCAGCCCGGCCTTTGCACGCCTTGCAAGCGTGCGTCCACCGGACCCGGTTCAGGATGCTTTTGAGAATGAGTGCATCCCTCACCACTTCCGCGAGGTCGGCATCTGCAACAGGCTGTAAACAGCTGGAAGTCACGGATCGTTGGCCTCACGCCACGGGTCTTGTCTCTTACCCCTCAAGTTGCCTTTCCCTTCTCGCCTGGACGACTCCACTCCTTTTGGGGAGAGCCTCCCAGCGATCGGATCTTATCGCGCGCCCTTGCTTCCCGCCGGCCTCCCGACGCATTCACAACGGACCGCTCAATCCGCGGTGTTCCATTCCCCCCTTTTCTCAGCCCGGTTGCGACACCGAACGGATACGACGGCGTTTTGTTCGTTCAAAACCGCCGGGTAGTGGATCACCACACTGGCTCACAGTAGCAACTGACAGTCGTAGGTCGACTGACTGTGTCCGCCTCAAGGCCCGAAACAACGGACCGGCTGAGGCGTAACTCGGCTTGCGGCTGGTTTTCCCGTTTCGCGCCACTTTGATTTGCATCGCGGGACGGGACCGCTCACCGCCTGACTTCCTGGTCGTTGGACACGGAAAGGAACGACCCTCTCCGAGGAAGCCGGTGATATGTGGCCTGTGAAATCAGATTCTCCATTGGATGATGAGTCTGGTTTCCCAGGGGCCGGGAACGCCAGTTCCTCCCGACCATTGTCCAGGTTTGCACCTGGGTTTATCCCGGAGCGCCTTGAGCTTGGCTTGCGCCTCACTCGCGCCCTTGTTCTGTCAAAGAGCAAGTTCCCTTTCAGGAACGCCATGATCTAAACACGGGGGCAAAAACCGGTCAACCGGGAAACTACATAAATCACTAAAAGTGAGCAAGTTGTGAATACTGTATGAAGAACTCTTACAGGTTCTCAAAATGAACGAGTTACAATTCCTCTACCTTCCAAACCTTCCGGAAAGCCTTTGGGAATAACCGGTGGAGAAGCCCTTAAACCGAGGAAAAGACCCTCTTTCTCCCCTTCCGTGCCAATCGTTTTCACCCGGGGAGGTCTTCCCGCCCTCGGCCCGTCCAAGTCATATGTTAGATTCTGTTAGATAGATCTGCCTTCCCTGCACTCGCCCACATTCCTTCCTTTTCAAAAATCAAACATTAATTATATTAGGGAGCGCTGGCCGATCCCTTTTCCTTTCCTCGGAACGGAGCATTGGTCAGGAACTTCCCTGCAGGCAGGGGACAGGGTGCGGTGCGGTTCTCCCTCAAGCCCCATGACGGGATTGAAAGCATCCTCCTGATGTTGTAGAATAATCCATGCCAAAGATCGCACCGTCATGAGATGCGTCCTCTTCACTGCCGCGCTCACGCTCTTCCTGAGGCAGGGCCTGACCATTGCTGCCCCTTCCGTGACGGACTGGAACCAGTTCCGCGGGTCGGGTGGTTCCGGGGTGGCGGAGGATTGCAAGCCGCCCGTGGAGATCGGACCTGCCAACCTGGCGTGGAAAACCCCCGTCCCCCCCGGACTCTCCTCCCCCGTCCTCGCCGGTGATCGTCTCTTTCTCACCGCGGTCGAACAGCAACGCCTCCTTACCATCGCGATTGACCGCAGGAACGGCCGGGAACTCTGGCGACGGGCCGTTCCCGAGGTCCCCATCCAGAAGATCCACAAGGCCAACACTCCGGCCTCTCCCTCCGCCCTCACGGACGACCGGAACGTCTACGTCTACTTTGGATCCTACGGTCTCCTCGCCTACCGTCATGATGGAACGGAAGTCTGGAAGAACCCTCTCCCGACACCGCGAAGCCTCTATGGTGCTTCCACCTCCCCCATCGCCTACAAGGACCTCCTGATCCTGGTCATTGACGACGATGCCAACCTGCAGAAGAGCAGACTGAGCAAATCCAGGATTGTCGCGCTCAAGAGGGCGACCGGTGAACCAGCGTGGGAGACAGCTCGTCCCTTCCTGCGCAGTGGTTGGTCGACCCCGACCATCTGGAGACACAAGGATGCCGATGAACTCGTCGTCCTCGGCCACGGCCGGGTGGTCAGCTATGACCCAGCCAACGGCCAGGAGAAGTGGTTTGCGAAGGGATTCTCCCGCGAAACCATCGCGGTCCCCGTCCAGGGAGACGGGAAGGTCTACCTCTCCTCGGCTCAACTCGGGGGCGTCTCTGATGCTGACATAGACTCCAAGCCCTTCTGGAAGGCCATGCTCAAGTTTGACCGCAACGGGGACGGGAAGGTCGGCCGGGACGAGATCACCGAACAATTCACCTGGCCGCTCAGACCGGAGCTCCCGCTCGGGCACCCCGGTTGGGGCATCCCCCTTCCCTCCGACCCGGAACGTCGCCGGCAACGCCAGCAGGGCATCTTCGGCTGGGCAGACAA
>DMYM01000003.1 GCA_003483645.1 Verrucomicrobiales bacterium | reverse complement strand
GGTGCGATCATGCAGCACATCGAGCCCGCGGGTGTGCACTCGGGGGATTCCGCCTGTGTGATTCCCTCCTTCAGTCTGGGTGAGAAAATCGAGAAAGAGATCGAAGAGGCCGCCATCAACCTGGCACGGGAGCTTGAAGTGCGGGGACTCATGAATATCCAGTTTGCGGTCAAGGACGGCGAGCTTTACGTGATTGAGGTTAATCCCCGAGCCTCGCGGACCGTCCCCTTTGTCTCAAAAGCCATCGGGGTGCCCCTGGCCAAGCTGGCGGCCAAGATCATGGTGGGAGCGAAGCTCCCGGACCTCGGGCTCACCGGGCGGATCATTCCCTCTCACTACAACGTCAAGGAGGCGGTCTTTCCCTGGCCTCGTTTTCCGGGTATCGACATCGTTCTGGGACCAGAGATGAAGTCCACCGGCGAGGTGATGGGGATCGATGAGGATCTCGGAATGGCCTATGCCAAGAGCCAGATGAGCGGGTTCAATCCGCTGCCCACGGAGGGGAATGTCTTCATTTCAGTCAGCGATCGCGACAAGGAAGCGGTCCCTCTCATTGCAGCCCAGTTCGTGGAGGCCGGGTTCACCCTCTATGCGACCGGGGGAACATTTCGCAAACTGGAAGAGGCCGACGTGTCGGCCAAGCGGCTATACAAGTTGGCCGAGCGCAGGCGTCCCAACGTCCTGGACATGATGAAGAACGGGGAAATCCAATTCGTCGTGAATACGCCAAGCAGCCATGAATCACGGGCTGATGAAGTGGCCATCCGCAGTACGGCGGTGGCCGAAAAGGTCAGCCACTGCACGAACCTCGCGGCGGCCGAGGCCAGTGTGAAGGCCATTCGCTCCCTTCAGCGGCGCGAGTTGAAGGTGACTCCGCTGCAGGAATACTACTAGGCAGGGGAAATGCCCTCTCAGGCAGTGGCGTCCACTGGGAGGACTGGTGTGCGCAGGACGACGGCTACTTGATGGCTTTGAGCCGGCCTGACTGCAAGGCCGTGAAGCGGGAACGGATCTCGGAGGCGGATCCGAGGCAGAGGTAGGCATCGTAGTCGACCTGGAGGGCCGGCTTGAGTGCGAACGTCTTGATCGGTGCGAGGTAGGAACAACTTGAATTCATGGCTCCCCTGAAATGGTAGTAGGTCATGCGCCTCGCGATGGGAACGAAGACCCCCAGGCCGAACCCATCCTTGTTGAGATAGGCCGCCCAGTGTTCAGAGAGATCCGCATAGGCATTTCTGGGTCCCGGATTCACCCGCGTAAGAGGCTTCCCGGCCCAGGGCTCCTTGCCTCCATAAAAGACAAGTTCCCCAAAGGCTGGGTTAACAAATACCGCCGGAAGTTCCTGGTGGCGCGGCGCATGGGTGTGTTCCCCTTGATAGGTCATGCGGAAGCGAAGATGGATGTGCGCCTTATGAAGCTCGATCCATTGCTCGAGTTCAAATTCAGGGAGAAGCCGTCCGGTGGCCCAGTGAAGGGGAAGGGACCTGCTGTAGAGGCGGGTTTTCCCTGAGGTGAGCTCCAGCAGTTTCGGTCGGTTCCCCTGGCAGGACCCTCCCTGCACGGGATTCAGGCGCCATGGCTTGCCCTTCCACCGGGAGCCATCGGCGTCGCCGTAATACGATTGCTGGATGAAGCGCCCCTGGTCGTAGTGATTCAGGATGTTTTCCGTGGATTCCCGGCGGGAGAGATATCCGATGGTGGCTCCGGAAGCACGGTGGACACCCAGCCGGAATGACTCATTTTCGAGGTAAGTCCATTCCCTTGAGTCCGGCTCCGGGAGCCCCGGTGCCGGGGGGGAGGCCAAGGCCGAGACGAGAACCAGGGCAGTGAGAAAAGTGAGTCGGCACACGGTTACTTGAAATCCCGGCTTTCCATGAACTCGTACCAGTCCGCCTCCAGCGCGGCGTCGTCTTCGTAACCGTAGGTGTCCAGAAGAACGGATTTTGTGATTGTCCCTCCCTGGCGGGCACGCTCGACGAGCTTGCGGTACTTCGCGATGTTCTCGTCGTTGCCGACGAGGAAATAGGCCAGGGCAAAGATGTAGCCGGACTGGTTGGGGGTGAGGGTCAGGATTTGCGCCTTGCAGACGGTATCGAGGGTTTCCCGGATGTCCTTTTTGCACATTTTCTTCAACGGACCCGGCCAGTCCTCGTTCGGTCCGAGCGTGGCACCCCGTTTGAAGTCGGCCTTCTCGTTCGCGTAGTAGGTCTTGAAGTCGATGTAGTGGACCCGGCAGAGGCGGAAGATGCGGTGTTCGACGTAGTAGCCCCAGCCCGCGGTCATCCAGAAGGGCAGATTCCCGGTCAATCCACGGCCTTCCAGGATGGTGGCGGCGGTGCCGTGAACGAAGACAGGGGTAAGATCGGTTTCGCCACCGGTAGATCGCTCAGGATCGGCCTTGCAGAGGACCCGGTAGCGGTTCTGCGGGTCCCCGTAGTTGCGGGTGATCCTGCAGGACTGGACCTGGTTGGCATCCCAGCCGCTGCGCTGTTGTTGCTGCTCAAGGATGGCGGTGTAATCGAGGCCCGAGCCGATGAGATAGACCGTGAAGCGATAGGGTGCGGTATCCGCGCCCGAGGCACCGCCGGGGGTCCGGAATTTGTTCTTGCTGAAGTCTTCCTCAAGTCCGGGCATGACGCGGACACACTCGTCCCAGACTTTCTCGGCATATCGGCGGGCCGGATCGTGGTTGGTCCTCTTGGCGCGAAGGGCAAAGTGATCGGTGAGGCGCTCACGCCATTCAAAGTTCTCAAAGTGCTGATGCTGGGCCAGCACGGCAGGCGCCGAAAGGGTGGCGAGGAACAGAAGTGAGGCCGGGAGTCTTTTCATGAAAAGTGAGGCTAGGGAGCGCGTTGGAGAATGGCAATGAGAGAGGGAAGGCAAATTGCCTGAGCTGGTCGGATTGTCCGTTTTTTCGGCGGAGAGACCAAGGCGAATGGGGGGGAGGCTCGCTCCGGGGGTGACGATCCGGAGAAGTTGCCGGTGGCAACGGAAAGCTCTCCGGGATGGGCCCGGCCCGGTTTGCGGATGGAGACGGTTGAAATGGCGGGAAGAGCGGTTTATGCTCTGCAGGGAAGCGGAAATTCGCGGAGACCCGACACCGGGGAGGAGCCCATCCCCTGACAATATGAAGGCCAGACAGCAAGAGAGCACCAGGACCGGTAGTGTCCTGGGCGGGTTTTCCTTGGGGCTCGGGGTGGCAGGTCTCTACTTCGCACTGCAGTTGTGGATTTTGCCCGCCGCGGGGATTCCCACCTGACTGAGCGGACAGTGCCGCCCGGTCGGGCAGGACAAGAACGAGAAGTGGCAGGCGGAGGGGGAACCGGAAGAATGTGCACCCTGACTTGGTGGCGGGAATCTGCGGGATCCTACGAGGTCTACTTTAACCGCGACGAAAGGAAGACGCGAGCGATGGCCGAGCCCCCGCGATTGCGCGAGCGGGAAGGCGTTTCCTTTCTTGCTCCCATCGATCCCGATGGTGGGGGAACCTGGATGCTGGTCAATGAGCGGGGATTGCTGGTCTGTCTCCTCAATCGCTGGCATGAGGA
>DMYM01000087.1 GCA_003483645.1 Verrucomicrobiales bacterium | reverse complement strand
GGGCGGCTGCGGAATGGTCGGATCATGCTCCACCATTAATTCAGCCTGCAGCACGGTTGGCTTCTTTTTCGTGCGACCCTTCAGGCCTGCCAGCGAAGACTTGAGGCGGATACCAGAGGATCTGCCAAGGGCACTCAGGTTACGCCCAGCTGCTACCGCCTTTTTACCGCAGAAGACGGCTGCCTTTTTGCTTTGCGGACCGGCCTTCTGGCGTAGCCAGGCACCGAAGGAGGTGGCAGCGCCCCCCGCCTGTTCGCGTGCTCGCTCCAGACCCTTGGCAAAGTTACGCTTGCGGTTGGGCTTGGGCGCGGGCGGCGGATCGCTCGACATGGCGCTCGGGGCGGGAGGAGTTGGAGGTTATCAGTTTGAGCCGTTTGCGTTGGCCGGGGTGAGGGGCTTTCTGGCAGTGGCGGCCGCTTCTTCCTTCTCGAAGCGCGAAACTACTTCCTGGAAGCGTTCCCTGGCCTGTTCAGGCTTGTTTTGGGACAGGAGAATGCGTCCGATTTCGAGCACGGCTTCCGCCTGCCAGCGGGGATACTGCGGGTAGCTGATCTCGACCTTGACGAAACTGATCACGGCCTGGTCGTACTTTTCGAGCTTGGCATTGCACGAGCCGGTCTGGAAGCGGCTGCGCACCGTCCAGAGGTCGGTTTTCGGTTCGTCGAGGATTTTGGCATATTCGGCGAGGGCGGTGGTGGGATCGCCGGCGTTCTCGGTGGAGAAGGCAAACCCGAAGCGCGCGTTCCGGGTCCAGCGGCTCTGTGGGAATTTTTCCAGGAAGGCCTGGTAGGAGGCCGCGGCTTCGCTGTGCTGCCCGGTGAGAGCCTGCGTTTCGGCCAGGCGCATGGTGATCGATTCGACCAGGGACTGTGGGCTGCCCTGGATCTTGGCTGCCGCGGCGAAGTGGGTCTGGGCCTTTTCGATCTGTTTGAGCTGGAGTTGCGATTCCCCGGCCTGGAAATGCATGGAAGCGAGAAACCTGGACTGGGGGTAGTCCTCGAGCAGTTTTCCGAACTGCCCGGCCGCGGTGGTGTGATCGGCCTTCTTGAAGTAGGCGCTGGCGAGTTGATAACGCAGTTCCTCGCGGAGGGGTTCCTTCTTCACTTTCTCCAGGGTGGCGGAGAGGCTTGCGATGACCTGGTCCTGCGCCCCGCTGTCAACATTGAGTTCGGCCAGTTCACTCTGCACCTTGGGCGCGAGGGAGCTCTCGGGATGATTCTCGAGAAGGAGATTGTAGAGATCGATGGCTTTCTTCTGGCGTTTTGTTCCGCGTTCGCACCAGGCCCACTCGTAGAGAGCGTGGTCAGCAAAGTCCGACTTGCTGAACTCTTCGTTGATACGTTGGAACTGCTTGGCGGCGTGGGCAAATTCCTTCTGGCGGGAGAGCGAGAGTCCGAGGTGGTAAACCACGCGGGCGAGCTTGGGGTGCTTTTCGTATTGCTGGAGGACCGACTGGAACTGCGCAGTGGACTTGTCGAAGGTGCCCGCATTGAACAGGGCGATTCCGTGCTGCAGGGCGGCGTCGGCAGCGAGGGGATGGTCGGCCTGGGTCTGGACCACGGCATTGAAGTTGGCGGCGGCGGCGGCATGCTTTCCGGCTACCGCTTCGATCCAGCCGAGGTAGTAATTCACGCGGGGCCGTTGCCTGGTGGCCGATTTTGCGAAGAGTTCGTTCTCCGGCTTGTCCATGGTGCGGAACCTTTCGAGGGCGGCACGTGCGAGTTCCAGATTTCCGCTCTCGTAGGCGAGGCGTCCCTGCTCCGCGAGGGCGAGGGGTAACTGGCCGGACTGGCCGGGGTAGTGATTGACGACCGTGTCGAGGTGATCAAGGGCTGCTTCCTTGTTGCCACTGCGGTCATGGCAGACCGCGAGCTGGATAAGGGCGGTGTCCACGTTCGGTTCGGCCTTCACAGTCCGGCCCTCGTCGGTTTTTGCGACTCTGGTAGCGAGGAATTCTGAGAGCGGGGCGATGGACTCCTTCCAGTTCTTCTGCCGGAAGAGGGAGTCACCGATCATGAAGGGGAGTTGACCGTAGAGTGGACCCTCGGGTTTGTTGGCGGCGATGGCGGTGGCAGCCTTGAGGCATTCGGCCCAGCGACCGGCAGCGTGGTGGATCTGCGCCTGACGGAAGCCGGCGGCCACTTTGTTGGGATGGTCGGCGTGGGCGGAGAGGAACTCGGCATACCCCTTGGAGGCCTCCTCCAGTTTACCCAGGAGGAAGAGGTTCTCGGCCTTCATGAAGCGTGCTTCTCCAGCCAGTCGGTGCTCGGCATGGGCAGCCAGGAACTTGTTGTTGGAGGCCAGGCTCTCTCCATACTGCTTGAGCTTCTGCTGGCAGACGGCGGTCTGGTTGAGCACCTCGGCCTGCTGACCGAAACTCTCAGCGGCGCTCAGGAGGGCGAGTGAGGCGAGGGCGTTCTGCCAATCGGGTTCAGGCTTGGCCATCAGGACGTTGGCGTAGTCGAAGCGCAGATCATTGATGATGGGGGATTCAGCGTAGGTTTCGGTGGCGGTGGCCAGGATGGTGGCAGCGGTGGTGTAATCCTTGGGCTCCGGGCGGGTGTAGACTCTTGCGTGCCAGAGGTTGGCCCGGGCGGTCACCTTGCTGGTCCCCTCGGCGAGGGCTTTCAGTTGCGTCCCGGCTGTCTCGAAGGATCCGCGTTCAAGGTGAGTGCGGGCGAGGTAGAGTTGCGCTTCGGCAGCGTGAGGGCCGTCGGCGGCCGCTTCAAGGTAGGCCGCCAGATCGGTTGCGGATTCTTCGTACTGTTTGAGGACGAAGCGGGTGAGGCCCAGGCGGTAGTGGCATTCGATGGCATCCTTGCCCTTGAGCCCCGGGAGGGCTTTCTGGAAGGCCTGCATGGCCTCCTGGGATTTCTTCAATTGATTGTAGCACTCGCCGGCAAGATAGAGGCCACGCGTGATCCAGACCGGGTCCGCTTCCAGGGCTTCGATCTGGGAGAGTGCTCCGATGGCCTTTTCCGGATCCTTGAGCTGATAGTGGGCGTAGCCCTGCTGGTAGTAACCGCGAGCAGCCTGGGCTTTGCTCGGCTGGGCGCCGAGGAGCTTGCCCGTCCAGGTGACCACCTCGCCCCACTGGCCTGCGCTGAAACTCACGTCGGAGACCGAGGCGAGAGCAGCGTGGAGATAGGCAGGCGTCTTGAGGTTGGCAATCTCAGCGGCATAGAGAGCCTTGGCCTTGTCCTTCTCGCCGGTGATGAGGAGGCACTGGCCGTGCATCATGACGAGACGCTCGCGGCTGATGGCCGGATCCAGTTTCTCTTTTCCCAAGAGGGCGGAGAGGGGTTCGATTGCTTCCTTGTATTGCTTGGAGGCATAGTGGCTGAGGGCGAGCCCGCGACGGGCCAGGTCAGCCTTGGCGTGATCGGGATGCGCATTGAGGAAGGCCTGATATTGCTGAATCGCAACCGAATAGAGCTTCCGGTTGTAGGCCCCATTGGCGACGTAATATTGTTCGAGGGTCGGGTCATTCTGACCATCCTTGGCCGCAGGAGGCTGGGCAGCAGGGGCAGGTTTCTCCTCCTGGGAGGAGGAGGGGAGGGCAAAGCCGAGGAGGAGAGAGACGACGACGAGGCGGGAGAGTGGGGAAGAGGTCACTGTTCAGGGTGGCATAGGTGTCTGAAAAAAACCAAGAGAGGAGCGGTTTCCGTTCATCATTCACCGCAAGGATATTTGATAGGTTATATCGGCTCTGGCCGCAAGGCCGACCGCGTGACAAGCCGGTCGTTCACCGGCCCGACGAGGAAGCGGATTTGAGGAACTGTTGGAGCGCCTGGTGAGCCGAATTTTGAAGACGAACGCCCGCCCTGCCCCGCAGATTAGATGTCCCTTGTGTCTTAAACTGCTAACCTGAAGGGGATAGCAGCCTGTTCCGGCGATTTTGCTGGCATGCTCCCGGGGGACTGGGAGAATAACGCTGCGGCCGAGGGCTGTTCTCATGAACATCATTATCGTCGGAGCCGGAGAGATTGGCCGGCACTTGGCCACGGAGCTTTCACGTTCACGGGAAGGAGCACGGGAGGCACACAGAATCTCGGTGATTGATTCGGACCCGCGATTGGTGGCGGAGCTTGAGAGTGGCATTGATGCCAAGGTGATCTGCGACGATGGAAGCAGCCCGGCTGCATTGGCGCAGGCCAATATCGGGGAGTGCGGCCTCTTCCTCGCCCTGACCAGCGAGAATACCGTGAATCTGATGAGTGGCTCCATGGCCAAGGCGATGGGCGTGGAGAAGGTGCTCAGTCGGGTTCATCCAGGCCTTGAGCGGGACAAATGGCTGTTTGACTTTCGAGGGCACTTTGGAATCGATGACCTGTTCAGTTCGGAACGCCTGACCGCAATCGAACTGGCCAAGTTCATCCGCAACCCGGACTCGCTCAGGGTTGAGGTCGAGCAACTGGCGCCGGACCAGATCGAGGTCCAGCAGGTCCGGGTCGGGGCGAAGAGCGATGCGGCTGGAACAACCCTCAGGGACCTGAAGGTGCCCGAGCGCACGCGGGTCGCCGCGATAACGCGGGAGGGCGAGAGTATCGTGCCTGATGCGGAGTCAGTTCTCGAGGCAGGTGACGTGGCCACCATCTTTGGGGAGCCGCGGCGCCTGCGGAATCTGGCAGAGAGTCTGCAGCAGGGCGGCAAGCGCGCCGAGACGATGCGGGTGGTGATCTTCGGGGGCGGGGAATACGGGTTTGCCCTGGCACAGAGGCTGGAGAGCTGGCAGTCCTGCCGGGTCCGGATCTTCGAGAAGGATGAGAAGGTCTGTCAGGAACTGACCGAGCGGCTCAGCGATACCACCGTGATCAATGCTGATGCCACGGTGGTGGCGGAACTGGAGGAGGAACAGGTGGGGCAGGCTGATTTCTTCGTGGCCACCAGTTCGAGTGACGAGGACAATGTGATGACCTGCCTGCAGGCCAATAATATAGGGGTCAAGAATTGCCTGACCATCATTCACCGGGCGGATTATGCGCGCGCGATTGGATCGAGCGGTCGACAGTTTGGAGTAGTGGCAGCGGTCAGTCCGCGGGAGGCGACCAGACGCTACATTGAACGCTATCTGACCGGTGAGAAGTACTATGTAGCCAAGAAGTTTACGGCCGGTCAGGTGATCGGAACCAATGTGGGCAGGAAGGCCAGGGCGGTGGGAATGAAGGTTAGTGAAATCGACTGGCCTGCCGGGTCAGTCCTGGTGGGATTGCTGCGGGGGTTGAAAGCTATTGTGCCGGGTCCCGATGATGTGGTGGAAGCAGGCGACCACATTTATGCCATGGTCTCCCCGAAGGTGCTTAAGAAACTGCTCAAACTGCTGCATTGAACCGGGCGGCTCCGGAGTGATGGAGAACATTCGATCGTGGAGTGAGAAATACCGGGCAGACCCGGTCATGAGGACATTCGTGCATCCGTGTCCAGGTGAGGGGCGCCAGCAGGATGCTGTTACGCTCTGGTCCGGATTCTGCGCTGCGGCGGGAGTCTTGTCCCGGGTGAACACCTCGTTGCACAGCGGGGCAACGATCAGTAAGAAGAGAGGATGAACTTCCGCTTGATGGCCAAGGTGTTCGGGTGGCTGTTCACGCTGGAAAGCGTGGCAATGGTGGCCTGCGGCGTCTTTGCCTACTGCGACCCTGTCGACACGCATGGCGCGGCGGTCATGCCGCTGATGGTTGGGGGGGGAATCACCTTTCTGGCAGGCATCATTCTCATGGTTTCTGGAAGGAATCACTCCGACCGGATCCCCCGGCGGGAGGGCGTGCTGATCGTGGGACTGGGTTGGGTGCTCAGCGCAGGTTTTGGTGCGATTCCCTTTCTGCTGGGAGAACCTCATCTTGCTCCCACGGCCGCTCTCTTTGAGTCAGTTTCCGGCTTCACGACCACCGGGTCGACCGTGATCACTGATCTCAGTGAGTGGCCCCGCGGTATTCTCCTCTGGCGCTCAGTCATGCAATGGCTTGGAGGGTTGGGAATCCTCGTTCTCTTCGTGGCTCTCCTCTCCAGCATCGGAGGCGGGGCAAAGTCCCTCTTTCGAAACGAGTCCTCCTTCCAATCCGGTGAGGCGACTACCGCGCGGATCCAGGATACCGCCCTGTCGTTCCTGAAGATCTACCTCAGCCTTACGGTAGTGTGCCTCCTGGGACTGCGCGGGTTGGGTCTCAGCTGGTTCGATGCGGTGGCCCATGCCTTCACCACGGTGGCGACCGGAGGATTCAGTCCCCACAACGACAGCATCGCGCATTTTTCCGACCTGGCCAACGGACTCTTCATCGAGATCTGGCTGGAACTCTTCATGATCCTGGGCAGCACGAGTTTCCTGATCTATCTGATGATCGTGAAGCGGAACTGGCAGCGCCTCCGGCGTCTGGAAGAGGTTCGCTGGTACTTTCTCCTCGTGCTGATGGGGATTCTCGGCATGTGGGTGGTGGGATCATGGGGTGGAGGAATGAACGCGGGGGAGTCCCTGCGGGGTGCGGCCTTCACCATTGTGTCAATTGCCTCGACGACTGGCTACTCTACTGTCGACTACGGACAGTGGCCGGTAGCCATCTACTTCATCCTGCTGGTTCTCATGCTGGTGGGTGGTTGCGCGGGATCGACTTCAGGTGGCATGAAGGTGAGCCGCCTCATCCTCCTGTTACGGGCAGCCTGGCAGGAGATCGTGAAAGCCTTTCGGCCGAACCAGATCCTGCGGATGCAGGTGAATGGCAACCCCATCGATGACGTGTCCCGGGCGCAGACCGTGCTCTTTGTGGCGCTCTTTGCGCTGATAGCTCTCGTGTCGATGGTGATCGTGGCAATTATCGAAACTTCACACGGAATTGATTTTGATACCACGGTGTCTGCGGTGCTGGCGACCTTCGGGAATATCGGACCCGGGTACGGAGAAGTGGGTCCCGCCGAAAACTATGGCCATCTGTATCCCGCCACCCAGGTGATCCTTTCCCTTCTGATGGTGCTGGGAAGATTGGAGTTGTATGTCGTGCTGGTTCTTTTCGTCCCGGCGGTGTGGAAGAAGTACTGAAGAAGGCTCCGTGGTGGTTCATCTTTCCGGAGCGGGAGCAGGGAAGTGGTGTCGGGGCTACTGCTCCGCCCCGGGAACCTCCTCGCGGGGGCTCTCCCTGTGTTCGCCGCGCAACTGTTCGCCCCAGTAGGCGAGGAAAAACTTCTTTTCACCGAAGTTCACGAACTTCTCTCCATGTTGGCTTCCCAGGATGGGGCGCAGGGTGGTGCTCATCTGGAGCGTGACCAGAAGGAACACTCCGCACCAGACCACAAGGTGTCCCGTGTTGGTCATGCCGAGGGCCCGACCGGCACGAAAGACCAGTACCAGACCCAGACTGGCGCAGATGATCCACAGGGTCAGGAGAAGGAATCCGAGGAAGGTGACCGAGGTGCTCGATACGCTGAAGAGCCACACAACCGGTGCAAAGCCCACCAGAAGGAGGCCGGAGAGAGCGATCAATCCGCACAGAATGCCTACGATGGTGCGGAACCTGGCTTCTAGTCCCCCGAGGCAGGCAAAGATGTAGAGACTGGGCAGGCAGAGCAGTCCGCTGAAGAGGAGGCCGCCGACAATCTTGAGGGGAGCGGCCCAGAGCTGGTGGTTCCAGGAGAAGGTTCCCACCACCAGACCGAAAATGGCCAGGCAGGTAACACTGATGCAAAGGAGTCGAACGAGGAGTTTCCGCCCATCCTCTCTCTTTTCCACCTCGAGGGTGTAGACCACGGACAGAGGTTTCCTGAGAAGTGTGTTGATGGTGTTGGAGAAGGTTTTGCCTCCCTCCATTTCTTCGAAGCCCACATGTGGTCTGTTGCAGGCAGATTTGTCCCGGGGAGTTCCAGGTGACGGCTCCGGTTGGCCGGG
Organism: Verrucomicrobiales bacterium; assembly: GCA_003483645.1. GTDB lineage: Bacteria > Verrucomicrobiota > Verrucomicrobiia > Verrucomicrobiales > Akkermansiaceae > Roseibacillus_B. Next base: position 4,202 of record DMYM01000087.1, on the reverse strand, counting down.
AAGCGGAGGGGGCGGGGTGTCGTCTGTTGGTTCGTCGTTCATTGCTGTTTCGGGTTGGTATTCTCTTTCTGGGTTACAAGGGAGTGATGTTGCGGAAGGCACGGAAGACGGCTTCATAGAAGCTGCCGTCAAAGGGGTCGGGTCGGAGGAATTCAACTTCCAGACCAGGCGAGATGAAGAAGGGGCGAAGATTCCACGAAACCTGGGCGCCCACAAAGAGATTGCCGGCCAGCCAGGCGCAGAAGGTTAATGTTCCGGTTCCACGGGAATCCGCAAAATCGCGCACATATTGAAGGAGGCGGCAGTGGGCAAGGGTCCCGGCAAATGCAATGATCGCAGTGTGGAGGAGCAGGTTGAGACCGTGCCAGGCGAGGCTGTTCTCCGCTCCAGGATCCGGCATGTTGAGAGTGGCAAAGAAGGTAACCGGGCTGAGCGCGCCCACTATCACGCTCATGATGGCAAAACCGGTGAGAAGAAACTGCAGACTCTGGCGGAAACCGATGCCACTTCCCAGGATCAGTCCGATCATGCCGTTGAGGAGACCATTTACAAAGAGAGTGAGAAAGATGATGGCGGGGAGCTTGAGAGCCACCCAGGCGGCCATTTCCCAGCCGTTGCGGTATCCGATGGTGAACCCGTAGGTCCCGCAGCCCAGAATAATCAGGATGGCGCAGATGCGAAGGGAGCCCCGCCGGGTCCCCTCGATCCAGGAAGAGAGGAGGGTTCGTTCACCCCGGCAGAGAGCCGGGATGGGCAGAATGTGATAGGGATCCTGTGACATGCTCGCCAAGACAAGCTTTGCGACACAAAGTTAGTGTCTTCAGGAGCATTTACGTTCAAAGAAAAGAGAAGCAACCCCGCAATACCTAGTTGGGGAATGAGGCCAGAAGAATGCGGATTTTGGCCGTAGATCGAGGAACTACATGCGGATTTCGGACAAATTGGTCTTTCCGGTCCTACGGCTCCAGGGTCAACCGGAGAGGATCGTAGTGATCGCTCGGATGAAAAAGCCACCCTGGGTCAGAATCGATAAGCTGGTAGTCGGTGAGGCGGAACTCCGGAAGGAACTGGTTGCTGTTTGGTTCGTAGACGTCCTCGCCCGTGAAGGAGCCCCAGATGCGGTACTCGTAGTTGTTGTCATAGGCGTAGTGTGCGCCGGAGGGGCCACTCTGGGGCAGATTGTCGGGAGCCCGTTTGACGTTCTGGTTAAAGACCACGAGTTGGGCCTTGGACCAGGGTTGGCGCGGGCGTCGGAGATACCCCCACCACCATGTGCGGTTCACATGGTAGCGGCGCCCGATGTAAAAGTCTCCCGTTTGCTCGGTCGCAATCGTTTCCTTGCGTTCTTCCTTGTCGGGCCCACCCATGTTGGGAGTCCCGTAATTCGGAGGAATTGTTTCGCAGGAGGTTAGTATTAAACCTACGCAAACTAAAACGGCGGAGATGCATGAGCGCATGCAGTAGAATGTCTGACCGGGCGTCTCCAAGGTCAAGAGGGATCAGAGGAGGAGCAGGGGAAAACCCTTGCGCGGGTCGGGTAATGAGTCTACCGGGCCTCAGGCGCCTGCCTGGAGTTCTCCCCACCCCGATTCCCATGAAACTTGTTTCGCTTCTTTCGGAGCGCCGCATCCTGCCGGAGATGGTCTCGGAAACGCACTGGGATGCGCTCGGCGAACTGGTTGACCATCTCATCTCGATCGGCTGCGTTGAATCCGGACGGCGGGTTGATGTTCTGGCAGCACTACATGCCAGGGAGGAGCAGGTGAGCACCGGGATCGGTCATGGGGTGGCAATCCCGCATTGTTATTGTGAGTGGGTGGAGGAGCCGGTGGTGGCACTGGGACGATCCCCGGGGGGGATCGATTTCGAGGCCTGCGACAATGCCCCGGTGCATTTCGTCATTCTCCTGATCGTGCCCAAGAATCAACCGCATGCACACTTGCAGACCCTTGCATCGATCGCCGAGCTCTTTTCGCAATGCGAGGTCCGGAGGAAGATGACCGAAGCATTGACCGCGGGCGATCTGATGCGGGCCCTGGAGAAATGTGAGGAGGAAGCTGCCTGAATTCTAGGCTCCGCTTTTGGATGCCGAAATGTTAGCGGTTCCATGTCCTGAGAGCCAACGATCTCGCAATTCCAATCAAGCATGGAGCGCATTGCATCAAAGATGTCACTTGTTGAGATACTCAAGGAGCGCCTGAGGGCGGGATGTGCGGCTTGCGGGATTGGGGAGGAAGAATTGGAGAAGGTGGGGGTCACGCAGGCGGCAGATCTGCGTTTTGGCGACTACCAGTCGAATGCTGCCATGGTTCTTGCCAAGGCGGTGAAACAGAACCCCCGTTCCCTCGCAGAGGCGGTGGCGGAGGTTACCGAGGTATCGGACCTGGCCGAGGTCGAGATTGCCGGCCCGGGCTTCTTGAACTTCCGGATCAGGACGGAGGCCTTTGCAGGGTGCCTCGGGGATCTGCTGGAAGACGGTCGACTGGGTGTGGAGCGGGTGCGAACTCCACATCGCATCGTGATTGACTTCAGTGCTCCAAATGTGGCCAAGCCCATGCACGTGGGGCACCTCCGATCCACCTTTATTGGAGACGCCCTGGCGAGGATCGGGCGTTTCCTCGGGCACGAGGTGATCACCGACAATCACATCGGGGACTGGGGCACGCAGTTCGGGATGGTGATCTGGGCCTGGAAGCGGGAACTCGACCGCTCCGCGCTGGAGGACGATTCGCTTAACGAACTCTTGCGTCTCTATCGAACCGCCAACGGCAGGTGCGCGGAGGACGAGTCCGTGAAGGAAGAGTGCCGCCAGGAACTGGTCGCGCTCCAGCAGGGGGACGAGAACAACCTTGCGATCTGGAAGGAGTGCGTGGGTCTGTCGCGGGAGGGACTGCAGCTGATATACGATCACCTCGAGGTGAGCTTTGATCACTGGCTGGGGGAGAGTTCCTACAATAAACGCCTGCCTGGCGTGGTGGAGGATCTGATCGAGACCGGTCTGGCGCGGGAGAGCGACGGTGCGGTTTGTGTTTTCTCGGACAATTCAGCCGATCCCGGGAAGGATCCCTTCAAGATCCAGAAGGAGGGCAGGTGGGAGGACAAGCCCATGATCGTCCGCAAGAGCGACGGTGGCTTCAACTACGCCACCACCGATATCGCCACGGTCGATTATCGGGTGGAGGAGTTGCAGGCCGATTGTGCCTGGTACGTGGTGGATCACCGGCAGGGTGACCATTTCAAGCAACTCTTTGCGGTGGCGGCGCGCCGCGGTCGGGAGATTCAACTGGAGCATATCTCCTTCGGGACGATCCTTGGCAAGGACGGCAAACCGCTCAAGACGCGGGCGGGGGACCTGCCCCTGCTGAGCGACCTGCTGGACGATGCCATTCAGGCTGCGCGGGAGAGTTCGGAAGGGCGTTCGCGCGTGGAGGATGAAGGGGAGCGGGAAGCCCTGGCAGAGTTGATAGGGATCAGTGCCGTCAAGTTCATGGAGCTTTCCCATCACCGGGGTTCGGATTACATCTTCGATCTGGAGAAAATGGTCTCCATGGAAGGGGATACTGCCCCCTATCTGCAGTACAGCTATGTGCGGTGTCGCTCAATCTTTGGGAAGCTGGGGGAAGAGGTTGCTCTCGATGGTGAGGGGCTCGAACTGAGCGATGAGAAGGAAATCCATCTCGCACGCATGCTGACGCGTTTCGGCGAAACGGTGCCGGTGGTGCTGGACGGATTCCGGCCGAACCTGCTGGCAAGTTACCTCCTGGAGCTGGCGCGGGCCTACCATTCCTTCTTTCAGTCCTGCCCGATTCTCAAGTCGGAAGGGGCGGTGCGGAAGACGCGCCTCGTGCTCTGTGAATTGACGGCACGCGTTCTACGGAGAGGGCTGGACCTGCTCGGGATTGCAGTGCCCGAGCGCATGTGAGGTGGTTTCACCTTGGATGGTAAGAACCTTAACTCAGAATCCAGACGAGCGGGGAACCCCTGAAGATGCCAAAGCAGGACATCATTGTGATCAAGATCGGGACGGGAGTCCTTACCCGGGAGGACGGCACGTTGGACGGGGCGTCCCTGGCCCGGCTGGTAAACGCGGTGGCGGATCTGCCGGACCACAGTCAGCGGGTGGTTCTGGTCTCATCCGGAGCGGTCGGAGCTGGGATACCGGCCCTGGGGTTGAACGAGTATCCCGACGATGTGCCTACCAG
>DMYM01000151.1:481-2535 GCA_003483645.1 Verrucomicrobiales bacterium | reverse complement strand
CTCAGAACTCTGAAACCAATGATGACACGCCCTTTCCTCGCCGTGCGGATTGCCGCCCTCGCCGCCTTAGCCGGATTCGCGAATGTGCAACCCGTGACAGCCGCCCTCACCCTCGAGAAGCAAGACAGAATCTGCATTATCGGGAGTGGTCTGGCGGACCGCATGCAGCACGATGGTTGGCTGGAGACCGTTTTCCACTCCGCCTATCCGAAGCACTACCTGACTATCCGGAACCTCGGCTACACCGGCGACACGGTGTGGAGCCGTCCCCGTAACGGGGGCTTTCCATCGCAGGACCAGTACCTGAAGGACCTCAAGGCCGATGTGATCTTCATCATGTTCGGTTACAACGAGTCCTTCGGCGGGGAAGGTGGACTCGGCAAGTATCGCGATGAACTGGGCAAGCTGGTGGATCACTACCGCAACATGAAGCCCAACGGGAAGGGTGCGCCGAAGATCGTGCTCTTCACGCCCATCGCGCATGAGAACCTGGGGAATCCCAACCTTCCGGACGGCAAGGCCAACAATTCCCGCCTCGCCATCTACGCGGCAGCCACCCGGGAAGTAGCGGAAGCCAGGAAGACCGGGTTCGTCGACCTCTTCTCGAGCTCGGCCGACCTCTTCCGGGCCTCCAACGTTCCTCTCACCATCAACGGAATCCACCTTAACCCGGAAGGGAACCGCCGCATCGCGGAGGTGATCGCCCGCAGTCTCCTGGAGAGGGAGATCCCCGCCTCGCCGAGCCTGGAGAAGGTGCGCAAGGTGGTGTTGGACAAGAACTGGCACTGGCACAACCGTTACCGCGCCACAGACGGTAACGACGTGTGGGGTGGCCGCTCCGGTCTCAAGTTCGTGGACGGCCAGAGCAACAAGGATGTCCTCTGGCACGAACTTTCCATGATTGATGTCATGGTGGCAAACCGGGACATGGCGGTCTGGGCCGCGGTGGGCAACCACAAGCATAAGGTCGACGACAGCAACGTCCCGGCCCCCATTGGGGTGAAGTCCAACGTGGGAGGCAAGAGCAGGAGCTCCAACGCAGGCAAGGAAGGCAATCTCAAGGGTTACAACAGCGGCAAGGAAGGCCTCGCCAAGCTCACCGTGCCGGAGGGAATGGAGGTCAAGCTCTTCGCCGACGAGAAGATGTTTCCCGAACTGGTCAACCCGGTGCAGATGGCAGTGGACACCAAGGGGCGCCTCTGGGCCGCGGCCTGGCGGACCTATCCCAAGTGGGAGCCACTCAAGGAGATGGACGATCGCCTCCTCATCCTGCCCGATGAGAACCGGGACGGGGTGGCGGACAAGTGCATCACCTTTGCGAAGGTGCACAACCCGACGGGTTTTGAATTCTGGAATGGCGGCGTCCTGGTGGCCTCCCAGCCCGACATCCTCTTCCTCAAGGACACCGACGGCGACGATGTGGCGGACGTGCGTATCCGCTATCTGCAGGGAATCGGTTCAGCCGACACCCACCACGCGGCGAACGCCTTCGCTCTCGGGCCGGACGGCGCGCTCTACTGGCAGAGCGGGGTCTTTTTCCACAATGCCCACGAGCATCCGTGGGGACCGTCGCTGCACAGCGGGGCCTCCGCCATGTTCCGCTTCGATCCGCGCCAGTACACCGTGAGTGTGCACGCTGGCAACAGCCCGAACCCCCACGGGGTGTGCTTTGACTCCTGGGGCCGGCATTACGCCAATGACGGCACCGGGGGCCGCTCCTACCAGGTGCGTCCCGAGGGCAAGGGCTTCAGGATGCACGGACTGGTCAAGAAGGAGGTGCGCCCGGTGGCTGGCTCCGGCGTCGTTTCAAGCGCCAACTTCCCCGATGAGTGGCAGGGTGACTACATCCTGGCCAATACCATCGGCTTCCTCGGGGTGAAGCAGTACGACCTTGAACCCAAGAATGACCAGGATCACATGTGGGGGGAGCCCCGCCAGGACCTCATCAAGAGTTCCGACAAGAACTTCCGGCCCTCTGACGTCGAGTTCGGTTCCGACGGCGCGCTCTACGTGTCCGACTGGCACAACGTCATCATCGGCCACATGCAGCACAA
>DMYM01000151.1:0-168 GCA_003483645.1 Verrucomicrobiales bacterium | reverse complement strand
CACATGCAGCACAATGTCCGCGACCCCAACCGCAACAAGACCCACGGACGCGTCTACCGCGTCACAGCAGAAGGTCGCGAACTAATGAAGCATGTGAATATCGACGGCCAACCCATTCCCGTCCTCCTCGATCTCCTCAAGGATTCTACCAACATCATCCGTCACCGC
>DMYM01000315.1 GCA_003483645.1 Verrucomicrobiales bacterium | reverse complement strand
TGAGGACCGGCTTGCCGCGACCGATCCGGATGGGTCGGCCGGAGAAGTTTTTCAACGCGAGGTCGGGCCGGGGGAAGAGGGTGACCAGCGGGACCCGGGCGGAGCGGCTGGTCGGGAGGGGTTCGGGCCGGGAGACTTCCAGATTGACCGGGTTTGTCCGTTCCGGCACAGCCACCGCCCTTCCGCTCCCCTGGGTGAGGAGATAGCGGTGGCCACCGGTCACCCCGATGAACTCCTCCACCGTCTCCTCGCGGCCGGGCCAGCGAACGGTCACCTTCTCGATGGCCTTGGTCGTCCCGAGTCCGAAGTGCAGCCACTTCGAGGTCTGGGAGAGAAATCCCTCGCCGGCTCGCAGGGTTCTGGTGGACCGGTGTGCCTGAGGGTCGGCGAAATGCACTTCCACCCGGGCTCCGACGGCGTCCCGGTTGCAAGTCGTACCGTTCGCGGACAGGCGGAGGGCGAGCCAGCGGTTCTCTCCGGTGGGCGTATCATTTCGGAGGAAGCGCAACCGCGGGGCATTGCGATTCGAGATCCAGAGATCCAGATCGCCATCATGGTCCCAGTCGACCGGTGAGAGGGCCCGGGCATCATCGTCGAAGTCGAGGCCAGTGGCGCTGGAGACATCAGCGAAGCGTCCGCGGGCAGCTTGCGACGCTCCGGGGTTGAGGAAGATGCAGTTGCGCTCCTGCCCGCTGAAGGATCGGCCGGCGTTGATCATGGCTGATTGGTTGACCCTGGCGGACCGGCTCTCGAGCGTGGAAGGAGACCCGGAGGGAGAGTCCTGGGAGTGCGCCAGAACCTGGCGCCAGAAGAAACTTCACAGGTCACCTCCGGACGTTCCCGTGAGGTAGCCATTGGCAACCACGAGATCTTCCCAGCCGTCGTTGTTGAGATCGGCAAAAAGGGACGACCAGGCCCAGCGTCCGATCGTGACTCCTGCCGCGACGCTGGTGTCCTGGAAGGTGGGGTTTCCGGGGTTTCCCAGATTCCGCAGGAGGGTGTTGCCGCGGGCAAAGTGCTGGAACTTTCGTCGCAGGTCAGGGGAGAGGGAAGGTTTGAACTGGCTGCGGGCGGTTACACGGCTGCCGGCCGCGGAAAACATGTTGCTGATGTAGAGGTCCATGTGGCCATCGCGATCGTAATCACCCCAGGTTGCCGACATGCCGGAGGCGCTGTCCTCCGCCCCTGCCGTAGGAGCGATATTGCGGAAGTGCACCGTGCCGTCCGGGCCGGCTTCATTCACAAAGAGACAGTTTCGCCCGTAGTCATTGGCGAGGTAGAGGTCGGGGTCGCCGTCGTTGTCGAAGTCCTCCCAGGAGGCGGCGAATGTCCAGCGGGTGTTGTGGGCATCGAGACCGGTGGCGGTGGTCACGTTGGTGAACTTCCACGACTCCCCGGGAGCGATCTCGTTCCGGAAGAGGGAGTTGGGGCTTCCATTCTCGGCGTCATGGAAGACGAAGCGAGCCCCCAGCGGACCGAGAGCCTGGGGATCGGCATCGAGGGAGCGATCAGGGGAATAGGCGCAGAGGTAGAGATCGAGCTTTCCATCCCGGTCGTAGTCGGCAGCCGTGAGGGAGGTGGTTGACTCGCTGGTGGGGAGGACAGCCTGGACCGCAAAGCGGTCACCTTCGTTGCGAGCAAGGACGAGAGCCCCGAAGATTGCCGCGGCGAGATCCTGTCGGCCATCGTTGTCGAGGTCGACCAGAAGTGCGCTGCGAGAGTCCTGCAGCCAGTCCACTCCCCAGTCGGCGGAAACCTCCTTGACCGTGCCATCGTTCCTTTGCAGGAAGAGGAGATTGGGTAGTCCGGGTTCCTGGCAAAGATAGAGATCCTCAAGTCCGTCGCCATTGATGTCACCAAGGGCGAGACCCGGCGTTCCCATGCGATTGAGGGCAGCGCGGAAGGGGATGCGTTCCAACCAGTGGTTCATGCCGCGAAGGATCTGGGCGCCATAGTCCGGATTCCCTCCCAGCGTGGCCTCGCTGCAATCCGCGAACCACGATTGGCGGACGACCGACCGCTCAAAATCCCTCACTTCAAGGTGACTGAGTCTCGGAGGTCCGTTGGCCTGCGGGATCCAGTGTGCAATCCACCGGGCGTGGTGCTCCACTACTCCCGCCGGGGTCTTCCCTGTGAGTGACACGAGCTGAGTGGTGGTAAAGACCGGGGGATCTTCCGTCTCCCCGGTCCCCATCCCGACCTGCAGGACCTTGATCTTGGAGTGGGAATCCACTGTGCCCCGGAACTCTTCCGCTACCGCGGTGACTGCCCCTGCGAAATCCCCGGTCTTCTCAAGATTTTGTTTCGCTCGTTCAACCCTCACACCGGAATCTTCAAATACGACCACCGGGTTCTGCGGGCGAAGGAGGCTGCCCTTGAACCCGGGGGCTAGAATGTCGGAAAGGTCTCCTTCCGTGGCGGGAGTGCCATTGAGGAGAAGAGTGGTGAGTCTCTCCAGTTGCCGACGGGCCTCCTCAGCCCGCACTTCGCTCTCCCACCCGTCGGAGGCCGGATTGTCGATCTCCGCCCACTCCCGCTCCGGGGCGGATTGGCCAATCTCACCGAGGGTGGTTTCGCCTCCAGCACCGACCGGAGGATGGGATTCCGTGCTGCCTTGATTACCGGTTCCAGAGTCTCGGCAGCCCAGGAGGAACAGGGAACTGAGAAGGCAGATCGTGATGGAGGGAGGCTTGTGCAAGGATGTCTTCAGGTTGATTAACATCAGATGATCTGGGAATATCCGAGGTCAACGGAGATTTTGTGTATGAGGTAACCTATTTTTCTTGGCAGCCTTGGGATGAGGAACTTAGTCTTAATCTGATCGGCATATCACGTAAACCCATTTTAAGACCCATGACTATTCGATATCGTCTCCTGACATATCTGCTTTCGGTTGCTGTTATGTCTCCTGCCTACTCTGCATCGGTGACCCTTCTGGGCGTTGATGACGGAACCGGAGATGCTTGGCGGACCAGTGATGTATCCAAGCCCTTTGGTGACCTCGACGGCATTTATGGCACGGACGGCTACCTCATCGCCCAGTATCCCAATGGGAATGCTGCCAATCTCTCCCAGCCCGCTTACGGCACAATTG
>DMYM01000280.1:1747-10344 GCA_003483645.1 Verrucomicrobiales bacterium | reverse complement strand
AGCACTTTCTCAACCATCTGAAGCCTGGGCTGGAGGCTCAGGTGAAGGAGGTTCTGAAGGCGGAGGGAGTCGTCGATCCGGTCGTCCATCTCGATTATCTTGATGCCGTGGTCTTCGGGAGGGTTGTGATCTCCGGGAAGGTTGATTCTGATGAACAGCGTGCGCGAGTGATCGCCCGGGTCGATGCGCTGTCGGGGGTGCGCATGACCAGGAAGGGGACGCGGCTGTGGCTCGATGGGTGGTTGCGCATCGAGAGGAGGGGAGGGCGTTTCGCTGCAACGGGGATCGTTTCCGAGGGTCTGGCTGTGCGTCTTCCCGATCCTCTGGAGATGATGGAGGGATGGGACGAGGGGTTGGAACGGCGGGAGATAGTGGAAGACCCCGGGGGAATCGGGGATTGGGGGAAGTTCCTCCTCTACTACTTCGGGGAGCCGGGTGACCGCAGTGTGAAGCTGCAGATGGGAGGCTTGACCATGCGCGGTGATGCCACCACCGGGCTACGGAGCGACTGGCTCTCCAAGGCGAGTGAGGTGGTGCCCAAGGACATGGTTTTCGACTATTTCAACCTTCGGCCATCGGCCTGTCACTTTCCAGGTTACCAGCCGCTCTCACTGACCGACGAGGCGGTCCTCGAGCAGTTGCGGCGGCAGCTGAACTCAAACGTGGTGACCTTCCGTCCCGGGAGCGAACAGCTCCTGAGCGCGGACCGGGATAAGGTCATCCTGGCAGCCCGGGCCATCATCACGGTGGGGGAAAAGGTTCGTTACGTGGTGGGTGGACATCCGGCGCGTGACGGTAACGCGACTGCGAACAGCCAGCTGGCGCGCCTCCGGGCCGGGGTCGTGGCGAAGATTCTGGTGGATCACGGCGTGGCGGCCGGGCAGATTGAGATTGTTCCCTTCAGTGTGACCCCGGAGGGAGACCGCGACAACCAGGTGGAGATCGTGGTGAAGTAGAGGTAGAGCGCAGGGCAGGATATTCGGATGGACGCGATTACATACTTCCTCGTCAATTATGGCTTCTACAGCCTGTTTCTGGTCGTGCCGGCCGCCTTGCTGGGGGTCGCCTACGGCTGGATTGCCTGGGGGAAGCACCGGGCAGGTGCGATGGAATCGCGGCAACGTCTCGAGCAGGCTGAGCGGGTGGCTCATGAGGTCGAGATTGCGCTGAGCAGGGAGCGGGAGCAGTTCAAGCTGTATCAGGAGGCCGCAGAAGAGGGCGGAACCCTGCCGGCGCTCCCGGACGCGGAAGGGACAATGACGGCGTTGCGTCGGGACAACGAGGAACTGGAGAAGATTCTGAAAGCTGCTCGCAAGGAGCGGGAGGAGGCCGAGGCCAGCCTGGTGGACCTGGCCAAGGAGAAGGAGAGCCTGGCCGGGGATCTCGTGAAACTCAACGTGGCGAAGGAGGAGCTGGAAAGGAAACTGGCCGAGGGTGGCGCCGCAGGAGAAGAGGAAAAGAAATCTGGCAAGGCGGGGGGCAGGCAGAAGGCAGGGGTCAGGCTGGCCGGACCCTCATGGTCGGAATGGAAGGCGCATCAGAAGAAGTCCAAGGCGGAGAAACGGGAACTGGAGAAGAAACTGGCGATCACCGAGCGTGACCTGCAAAAGAAGCTGGCGGTTCAGGAGAAGGTCGGCAGGCGTGTGGTGAGCGGCCTTGAAAAGAAGGTGGGAGACCTTGATCGGCGACTGCAAAGCAAGGTGTCGGAAGCAGATGAACTGGCCGCATCCCGGATGAAGGTGGAATGCGAGCTCGCTGAAAAGAAGGCCGAGGCCCGGGAAACAGGGAAGGAGCTTGGAGAACTCCGCAGGGCCAGGGAGGGAGTGGAGAGGAAACTCAGCGAGATCAGCAAGGAGCGCGACGAGAAGCTGGCGGAGCTGGCGGTCCTGAGGAAGGAGCGGGATGAACTGGGCAGCAAGCTGCAGGCCGAAGTGAAGGATCGCAGGCAGGAGGGAGAGAGACTGGAAAAGGATCTCGCTGCCGTGCGGGAGGCAAGGGGCGAACTCAGAAAGTCGTTACAGGCTGTCGAAGGGGAGCGCGACGAGAAGGTTCGGGAACTGGCCTCCCTGCAGAAGGAACGTGAAACCCTGATGGCGGACCTGGAGTCGGCGGAGAAGGGCCGCATGGAAGAGAGGGAAAAGCTGGAGAAGGAGCTGGCAGAACTGCACCGCGCACGATCCGGACTGGAGGAGAAACTTGAAGGAGTTGGGGAGGAGCGCGATCAACGCATCGAGGAGCTGAAGGACCTCAGGGGTCAACACCAGGAGATGACGGCCCGTCTCAAGGACGAGGCGGAGAGCCAGAAGGAAAAGGGCGAACAGCTCACCAGGGAACTCGAAGAGGTCAAAGGGGAACGGGCGGCAATCGAGGAACAGATGACGGGCGTGGCATGCGAGCGCGACGAGAAGCTGGTGGAATTGGCGGGTCTGCGGGAAAAACAAGACGAGCTGTCCGGCAAGTTGGAGCAGGAGATCAAGCTCCGGAGCGATGAACAGGAAAAGACGTCTGCGGAGCTTGAGGAATTGCGCGGCAGGAGGGCGGAGCTTGAAAAGCAGTTGGCAGTCATTCGGCAGGAAAAGGAGGAGGGTGCGCGTGAGCTGGCCGATGTGGCTGTAGAGCGGTCGGATCTGGAACGCGCCCTTGTGACCGCTCAGGCAGATGCCGGCAAAACGGAGTCCAGGCTGCACGAGGTGCTGGACGAGAAGGAAAAACTCGAGAGCGGGCTTGTCTCACTGCGTGAGGAACGCGGCGAGGCGGAGCGGGCGCTGAAGGAGATGAAGGAGGAGAAGGAGGGTCTTGAATTCCGGGTGGGCGAACTGGAGGAGCGTGTCACGAGAACCAGCGGCGAACTGGAAGAGCTGTCCGGAACCAAGGCCGGGCTGGAGGAACAGATCGCGGTCGCCCGCATTGAAACGGAACAAGCCAGGATGGACTTTGACCTGGCCCGGCAGGAGCACGAACACGAGCACCAGGAACTGGAACGACGCAAGGTGGCCGAGACGAAGTGGGCCGAGGAATTACACCGCCTCCGTGAAGAAAAGAAAGAGCTCCATCAGCACATGGCCGTTCTCTCGGGTGACAGCAAGGCTGAGGTGGTTGTCAGGCAGATGAAGGCTGAGAAGGACCGGCTCCTGCACGAACTGGAAGACCAGCAGCATGAGCGTCAGCAGGTGGAAGATGCCGCTCTCGTGCTGCGCAGGGAGATGCACGGATTGCGTAGCGAGCTGGTGGAGGCCGAACAGAAGCTCGAAGCCCTCGACAAGTTGCAGGGCCGGTTGCTTTCCACCGAGGAACGCCTCGGGCGCACGCAGATGAACCTCACCAGGTCGCTGGAGGAGCATAAGTCCCTCGCGGATAAATTGGAGTCGCTCAAAACGGCTTCCGCGATCTCAGATGAAACGCAGCGCCTCCTCGCCGAGGAGGTTGAAGCTCTCAGAACCGGGCGGGAGGAGGCTATTCGCGAGGCTGTCGCAGAAGCACGGGGAGAAGCGCAAGAGGCAGCCGGGCGCGCGCGCATGGAAAAAGAGACGGCCCTGCGGGCGGAATTGGAGACGGCGAGAGAGAAAGGAAAGCGGAGTGCCGCCGCAGCCAGAGAGTTGCGTGCGGAACTCTCCTCGACCAAACGGCCAGCGAAGCGGTCGACAAAGCCGGTGCGCCTGGAGGCCGCGCCTGAGCCGGTGGTCAAACTGCCGTCCGGAGGGAAAGGAAACCTGGTTGAGGATCCCCGGCTGGGTCCGATTTACCGCAAGGCTCCTGCCGAAGTTGATGATCTGGCCCGCCTCCAGGGGGTCGGGGAGGTCATCTGCCGTCGCCTCCACGAGGTCGGCATTTATACCTATCGGCAGGTGGTGAAATGGCGAGCGGCACAGGTCAGGGCGATTAGCGAGGAACTCAAGCTGGGAGGGCGCATCCGGCGCGATGGCTGGCAGAAGCAGGCCCGGGCCCTGCACAGGGAGAAGTATGGCCGAGCGCCGTAGACAGGGCTGAATTTCTGAATTCCGCTTGCATCCGTGAGGAGCAGCGCTATGAACTGCCCCCGCTCCAGAGGGGAGGGTGTGTTCGCCCAGCGTCCGTGACTCCGCCTCTTGAGCGGCAATCTCAGGCACATATTCTCTCAGATGGATCCAGATTCTCTTTCTTCACGCGTTCAAGGAGTCACTCCCTCCCTTACCCTGGCGGTCACCAATCAGGCCAAGGCCCTGCGGGCGCAGGGTGATGAAGTCTACGGTCTCGCCGGTGGTGAGCCGGAAATGGATACCCCCGACCACATCAAGGCGGCGGCGATCAAGGCTCTTCAGGAGGGTAAGACCAAGTATACCCCGGCAGCTGGTATTCCCGAGTTGCGCGAGGCCATTGCGGGAAAACTCCTCGATGACAACGGTCTGAAATATGAGCCGAAGCAGATCTGCGTCACCTCGGGTGGCAAGCAGGCCTGCATGAACGCCATCATGGCGATGTGCGATGAGGGGGACGAGATTATCATCCCCGGCCCCTACTGGGTGAGTTATCCTGAGATGGTGCGTCTCTGCGGGGCGGAGCCGGTCATCGTGGAGACCACCGAGGAGAACGGATGGAAGATGACCGCCGAGCAGTTCGAGGAGGCCATGACGCCGAGAACCAAGATGGTCATCATCAATTCCCCGGGCAATCCCACCGGGGCGGTTTATACCGAGGAGGAACTCCGGGCCATCGGGGAAGTGGCCTCCTACGAGGATATTGTCATCCTCTCCGATGAGATTTACGAGAAGCTCATCTACGATGGGCAGAAGCATGTGAGCATCGCTTCCATCAGCGAGGAACTGAAGGAACTCACCGTGATCTGCCACGGCTTTGCCAAGGCCTATTCCATGACCGGTTGGCGATTGGGCTACACCGCTGCTCCGCCTGAGCTGGCCACGGCCATCTCCAAGATTCAAAGTCACACCACATCCAATGCCACCACCTTTGCGCAGTACGGCGCGCTGGCCGCCCTGAGCGGTCCGCAGGATTTCGTGGAGGACATGCGCAACGAGTACGACGTGCGCCGGCAGTTCGTCCATGCCCGCCTGAGCGCGATTCCCAATGTGAGCGTACAGAATCCCGGCGGAGCCTTCTACTTCTTCGTCAATTGCACCCCGCTCGGGCTCAAGTCACAGAATCTCTGCGACAAACTGCTGACGCGCTACAAGGTTGCGGCGGTACCGGGGATCGCCTTTGGGCATGATGCAGCGGTACGCCTGAGTTACTGCACCACTCTTGATGTGCTCAACGAAGGCATCACGCGCTTCGAGGAATTCTGCCGTGCGCACTAGGGCCTTCGGCGCAGGAATTGGTCAATTGGGGATCAGAGATCGTGATTGATGAAGCTCATGGGGTGGCGATTGCGCCGTTGATGGACACGGCCCGGGTGGCGGGAGCGAAGATCCTGGAGGTGTATGGACGCGACTTCGAGGTCGAGTACAAGGGGGACGATTCCCCACTCACCGAGGCGGACAAGGCGGCCAACCGGATCATCATGGCTTTCCTGGATTCGAGCCATGCGGGGGTGCCCGTCATCTCCGAGGAGAACAGGGAGATCGCCTACGAGCAACGGCGTGACTGGCATCGTTTCTGGCTGGTGGACCCTCTTGATGGCACCAAGGAATTCATCAAGAAGAACGGCGAGTTCACGGTAAATATCGCGCTGGTGGAGAATGGCCGCCCGGTTCTCGGGGTGGTCTACCGCCCGGTGAACGATATTCTTTATCTCGGCGTGGAGAATGCCGGAGCCTGGCGGATCGAGGGGGGTGGCCATCCCCGGGTCCTCAAGGGTGGTCCGCATTATTCGGAGAAGGACCGGGTGCAGGTGGTGGCCAGTCGCTCGCATCTTACCCCCGAGGTTGAGGCCTTCGTGGAAGAACTGCGGGGGCAGGGCAGGGAGGTTGACTTCCTCTCGGCGGGCAGCTCGCTGAAGCTCTGCCTGGTGGCGGAGGGAGCGGCTGACGTTTACCCGCGCTTTGGTCCCACCATGGAGTGGGACACGGGGGCCGCACAGGCGGTGGTCACCGCGGCGGGCAGGCAGGTTCTCAATGCCGAGACCCGTGAGCCATTATCCTACAATAAGGAGAACCTGCTCAATCCGTATTTCATTGTGGAGTAGGCGTGGTGACGATGTGACCGGGCAGAGCCCCGGCAGGGATCGCAGGCGCAAACCGTCCCTGCCTCGCAGTTGCACCACCCGGGGATGGAGAGTTAGACTCAGTCCATGACTTCCCGCTATTCCATCTGGATGTTGCTGGCCGGTGTGGCAGTGGGCCTGATCGTGGGTTATCTCGCGGGACGGGGAGTGTTCAATGGCAACCCATCCGGGTTTTCACCTGCTCCCAGGGTGGTTCCCCGTTCCCAGAGCGAGTAGATGGATTGTTGATCTGATCGCGGCGGATCCCTGCCGACCAGGCAGCCATTGTTCACGCGGACCTGCAGGTTAGCGCTGCAGATCAAGCTCCATCTGGTCGCCACCGTCGACGGACCAGGCTTCGTAGTTTTGTCGGCGGAGTTCAGAGGAAAATTCCCTGGTGTAGCCGTGGATGGTGACGATGCGCCTGGGGTTGACTCGCCGGACGGCGTCGAGAAGCCCGGGGAAGTCGGCGTGGTCGGATAGCGGAAAGGCTGCGTTGACGCCGAAGCGGTAGGTGGCGTTCCTGTCTAGAGCCCAGCCGGAGAGGATTGCAGTCCTGAGGTTGGGAATGGCCTGGTATTCTTCCGAGCGCATCACATTGGGGGGACAGATGAGGGCGTGCCCGCCCGGAACGGTGCCCTCAAAGGTGAGCGGTTCAGGAAGCCGGCAACCGGCTTCCCGGCAGGCCGCGGTCATTTTTGCGACTGCGGGGTGCGAGACGGCCGGGATCCCGGACCGGGTGAGAATGGCCTGGACCTCCTGGGCCTTGCCCAGGGAGTAGGCGAGGAGAGCGGGGACAACACCTTCTTCCAGGCACTGGTTGACGAAGTTGAGAATCATCCCGGTGATCTCGTTCTCGCCGGGAAAGACCCACTTGGGAGCGCCGAAGGTGGTTTCCATCACGAGGGTGTCGGCTCGCCGGAAAACGGGTTCTTCGGCAGTGAGGCTGCGGTGCACCTTGAAATCCCCTGTATAGAGGAGCGACTCTCCATCGGCCTTACGGGTCACGTGGAGCATGGCGGACCCGTAAATGTGGCCCGCGGGGAGGAGTTGGAGGCGGAAGGGACCCACTTCCAGGGGTTCATGGAAGGGATGCGGATTGAGACGCTCGTCGGCGACGTTGTAGCGTGTCTTGAGGAGGTGGGCAGTGGTCTCGGAACAGAGGATGTTCTCATGGCGCCCGAAGTGATCGGCGTGGGCGTGGGATACGAAGCCGTTCTCCCGTGAACGACGTGAGTCGAGGAACAATTCGAGATCGGTCAGGTAGAGGCCGTTCTCAGTCTCGAGCGGGATCGGGTCGCGCATGGGTGATCGGAGTAGCTTTCTGTATACCGCAGGGAGATCACTGTGAATCGGAATGTCGCGATCGCTACTGTGTACTCGGACGGTGGGAAGAATCATCCAGGAGGGCCTTCACCTCCCCGACGAGGAAGGCAGACCCGGTGACCAGGGTGGGGAGGGCAGCGGGAACATCGAAGGCGGATTGCAGATTCTGGTGGATTTCGACGGGCGGGGAACTGGCGGGCAGCAGGGCGGCCAGTTCGGCAGGTGGTAGTGCCCGGGGCGAATTCACGGGAACAAAGTGCACCCGGTCCGCGATGGGAAGAAGGGCCTCCAGGATACCGGTAATGTCCTTGGATTCCACCACTCCGAAGATGAGGTTGGCCTTGCACTCACCAAACTCGCGTACCCAGTTGGCGGCCAGGGCGGCGGCTGCCGCGGGGTTGTGGGCGATATCCAGAACGAGGCCGGAGGCGATGGCCCCGGGGCCGGAATCGAGGCGTTCGAAGCGGCCGGGCCAGCTGGTGGAACCCAGGCCGGCCTTTACCGTTTCGTAGCTGAGGGTGATGCCGACGGAGTGGAGAGCCGCCAGGGCCAGGGCGGCGTTTCCGTGCTGGTGTTCTCCGGCCAGGCCCAGGGCGTAGCCGTGGAGCGGGTCCTCGACAAACTCAAGGGGAGCGCGGCGCTCGTTGGCAACCTGCTCGATGATGGTGCGTGCCTCGGGGAGTTGCGGGGAAGAGAAGACCTTCTTCCTGGGAACGATGATGGAAGCCTTCTCTGCCGCGATTTCGCCCAGGGTTTCCCCCAGCCATTGCTGATGATCGAGGGCGATGGGAGTGAGAACCGCCACATCGGCCGGGACGGCGGTGGTGGCGTCGAGGCGTCCACCCATCCCGGTTTCGAGGATGACCAGCTCGCAGGCACGCTCGGCGAAATATTTCATGGCAAGGGCGAGGCTCAGCTCGAAGAAGGTGGGGCGTTGCTCCCATTCCGCCACCAGCTCCCGCAGGGCAGTGAAGTGGGAGGCGATTTCGTCCTCGTTGATTTCGATGCCTGAGACGCGGATGCGCTCACCGTATCGGACAAGATGGGGAGAAGTGAAAAGCCCCGTGCGGGTTCCGGTTGCACGGGCCACGGACTCGATGAACGCACAGGTCGATCCCTTGCCGTTGGTGCCCGC
>DMYM01000280.1:940-1348 GCA_003483645.1 Verrucomicrobiales bacterium | reverse complement strand
GGATTCTCCAGGCCCAGCTTGATTCCGAAAAGCTGGGAGGAGTAGAGCCAGTCGAGAGCCTCTGAGTAGTTCACCAGTCAGGGTTTACTCTAGACGGGCATCATGTAGCCCAGCAATTGCACCAGTCGCTCGCGCAGAAAACGGCGTTCCACGATGGAGTCGATGAGGCCGTGCTCAAGCATGAACTCGGCAGTTTGGAAGCCCGGAGGAAGATCCTGATGGGTGGTTTCCTTGACCACGCGTGGTCCGGCAAAGCCGATCATGCACCTGGGTTCAGCCAGGTTGATGTCGCCGATGGAGGCAAAGGAGGCGGTCACACCCCCGGTAGTGGGGTGGGTAAAGACGGAGAGGTAGGGCAGCTCGGCATTGTTGTGACGGGCAATGGCGCCGCAGGTCTTGGCCATCTGC
>DMYM01000280.1:0-624 GCA_003483645.1 Verrucomicrobiales bacterium | reverse complement strand
GCAGGTCTTGGCCATCTGCATGAGTGAAAGCATCCCTTCCTGCATGCGGGCACCGGAGGAGGAGGAGATGATGATGAGCGCACGTTCCTCCTCGGTCGCGAGCTCTACGGCGCGGGTGATCTTCTCGCCGACCACCGAGCCCATCGATCCGGCGAAGAACTTGAAGCCCATGACCGCCAGCATGACGGGATGGCGGCCAATGCTTGCACGTCCCGTGACCACCGCCTCATTCATCTTGGTCTTTTCCTTGAGGAGCGCGATCTTGTCGTCGTAATTTTCGAAGTCGAGCGGGTTGGCGGACTGCAGGGATCCGTCGGTCTCCTCGAAGCTGTCGGGATCGGCCAGGAGAGTGATGCGATCGTGCGCATCCATGAGGAAGTGGTGGCTGCAGTGGGTGCAGACCTGGTAGTTCTGCTTGAGATCCAGAGTGTGGATCAACTCACCGCAGTCCGGGCACTTGGTCCAGAGATCGTCGGGGACCACATCCTTCTTCTTTTTGCCACGACGGAGCTTCGGCTTGTCAAAGATACCCATGGCGGGGAGCGCTAAGTCTTGAAAGGAATATGCGAGACGGCTGCTGGTCTTCGCTTGGGATTACTGGCGCGGAAAGGAAATCTACGAGCG
>DMYM01000319.1 GCA_003483645.1 Verrucomicrobiales bacterium | reverse complement strand
TCGTAGAGACCGCGCAGGGTGCCATCCGTCCCCACCCCGCTCACGACCGCGTCAACGGTGCCCCCGGGGATCTGGCTGCAGGCCAAGGCGAAGGCAATGCTGGTGGATCCGCTGGAAGCTTCGGCCACGGTATCGCCGGCGCTCAGTTGGCCCTGTCGCCAGGCTTTTTCCAGGATGTGGCGTGCAATGCGATCCTTGGTTGATCCGCTCGGGTTGAGGAACTCGAGCTTGCACCAGATTCCCGGCTCGGCGGTATCGCATCCTGCCCCACCGGGTTGTCCGTCGCCGAGGGAGACCCGCACGAGCGGGGTGGGGCGGATCTGATGCAGGTAGGAGTTGGCTTCCGGGAGCACGCGGGAGGATGGCACGGACCGGTGGCCGCTGGCAATGGCGGGAAAGACAAGCTGCCGCCGACTGCGGATTCACCTTCCGGGTCAGGCGTTTCCGGGGTGCTTCTCCTGCTTCTCTGCCTCGCCGGGTCTCTTAAGTTTTGAAGGTTTCGGTGGCCCGGAGAAAGGATAGCTTTACTCCATCAGGCGCACACGCTGGCGAACGTAGTTCGCCCCATCCGGCGCTGCCGTGCGAAACGAGAACATGGCGGTTCCATCCTCGGGAGGATCGGTTCCCACGAACTCCCATTCATGGCCCGCGGGTTGCCAGTTCTCCAGGTCGTCCGAGACCTCGACTTCAAAGTGCAAGCCGTCGACCGCAAGACTGCGGCGGAAGGAAACGACCACGGATTTGTCTTCGGGATTGATCTTCACCCGGACGGTCGAGTCGGCAGCTGCGGGCTGGTTCGGCGATCCGCCTTCAGCGAACTCGAGGAGAGCAACGCGCTGATCACGATCGTTATCGGATTCGGGATCAGGGTTTCCGAACTGGGCGGCCCACTCCGGGTAGAGGAGAGTGTCCGTCCCCCCCGGCGTTCCTCCGTCATGAGCGCTGGGTTGCCAGCTCACTGCCAAACCGTGATCCGGACCGCTGAACGGATTGGCCAGAACCAAACTGGCCCCGTCCCCGTCAGCGGTTTCCGGCCATGGGAAATTGTCCCTGTAGCTGAAATCCTGCACCGTGCTTTGATCTGCCGCGATGAGAGCCAGGCGCTCGCCTCCATTGGCCAGCCCGGCGTCATTGGCAAATTCCCCGATGACCCGCGCCGCGGCATCCTCACCGTAACGGAACTCGAAGGCTGCGGCGTCCCGGACCAGGACAACCCGTTCTCCTGGCTCCAGCCGCGAAATCGTGGCCCCGGAAAATTCAAACTTGAGGCCCGAGATGAACTGAAGTCCGGCGAGCGAGAGAGAATCCTCCCCGATGTTGAGCAGTTCGAGGTATTCGAAAAAGTCCGAGTCGTCGTAACCGCTTGCCAACTCCTCCGCACTGGGATTCGGCGGGTTGTACATGATCTCCGAGATCACCAGATTGGCCTTGCTTGCAATCTGATCGGACACCACGAGTGTTACAGTTTCCGGAGCGCTCCAAATCCGATTGCGATATACCCGCGCGGTTATGGTCTGTGTGTCATTGATCACAAGAGGAGAGGACGAGACGACGTGGGTTACGCTCAGTTCGGGTCGAACCAGGAAGTCGCTCTCATTGACGTCGGAATTGAAACCGTGCAGGGCAATCACGTTGGCCCCATCGCGCAGATGCTCCCTCGCAAGGGTGAGGTCCAGGATCTCCGGCAAATGAAGCACGGTGGTGTCCCCGCCAGAACGTTCGGCATGGCCAGCAGTGGCGCTGTCCCATGCCAATTCGGCGGGCTTCAGCAAGTTGCCGATCTCCACTCCATTCAGGTAGGCCACGAATCCGTCATCGCTGTGGATGGCAAGCATCGCCTTAACGATACTGTCAGGATCGTCGAGTTCGAAGTGATAGCGGACATAACACGACGCATTGACGTTCTTCATCTCGTCGCCCACATCCGTGTCGATGAGTCCGGAGAGATCACGGCCCGACTCGAAGCCGATCCCACCCGTTCCCTCGGGCCAGTTCGAATCGTCGAATTGGTCGGCACTCGCGATCCAGGACAGTCCCAGCGCATCGTTGACCGGGACGTGATAGCGACAGGGCGAGGTGTCGTCGAGTAATGTGATGGTCGTTACTGTTCCCTCGAACGGAGTTGCTGAGAGTGAGATGCTCCCTCGCGTGCGTCGCGGATCACTGCCGTCGCTGGTATAGTAGACCGGGCCGTCCGGCGATCCCATCACGAGTTCGAATCCGGCTTCGGTCGCTCCGCCGACGGAATTGAATGACGGAGACGTGTAGTATTGCGCATCGAGCCAGTCCACACGTGCCTTCAACCAGCCCTTCATGTGAGAGATTTCAGCCGTCCAGCCCCGCGATTCTAGAGTGGCGAAGTTTCCACCATTGGGAGGATGCTGCCTCCATTTCGAAAAGTTGCGTCGCTGGGCCTCCCGGATCTCATCGGCCATCCCGTCGATCACGGCGTAGAGATTTGAGAGGGAGAACTCGCGTTCACGCAGTTCAGCCCACCGATCGGTGTGGCGTTGGCGGATGTCAGGATAGTTGGCCCGCGATGCATCGGCGGATGGGCCGAGAAGATGGCCGTACCATGGGTAACGACTATCGAACCAAGTCTTGCTGGAGACCGTTCCCACCGCGTTGACTCCTCCCTCCCAGGCGAGCGGGTTGTTATCGCGCACGTCTTCACAGCCCAGACTGCGGTCGTAATCCCAAACCGGACCGCTGACGATCTTGCCGCCACGATCCTTGTAGAAGAAGGCGCTGTGCCGTCCCCAGTCGATATTCAGAGCCAGAATATTGAGGTGGTGGTGGTCAATCCACGAATCGACGTCCAGATAGTCCGAGAAGTGGAGACGGGTGTTGCGGTTGACTCCGGATGGGATGTTGGTGAGAGCGGTATTTAATTCGTTGAGGTGGGACGTGATCCAGGAGCGTTGGCGCGTAGTCAGCTCCAGGCCATCTGGATCGACCCCGGTAAGCTGCCCCATCCCGGCAACATTAAAGGTGGGTTCTCCCGGATCGGGGCGATCGTTCTTGAATATGTATCCCCCGGTGATCTCGGGTTCGGCATCTTCCCACGGCATGAGACGTTCGATGTTCACTCGATTCGGATCCATCTCAATTCTCTCGATGAGCGAGTAGACACCGAAGTAGTCGGCATTCGACACATCCGTGCCTGAAGTATCGCTGAAGACCTCGACGAATCGGGTGCGCGGCGCATAGCGTCCGATCTGGCGGCTGATTTCGTAAACGAACGGATTGCGAAGCAAGGTCAGATCCCACTCATAGCGGGCATTGAGAATCCAATCGGCCTCCCGGGGCAGGCCCAGCGGTTTGATGTTGCGATCCTCGTCGTCCCCATCACGCCAGGTTTCGACCGAGAGAGAGTACTTGGGCCAGTTGCCGGAACTGGATCCGCGTCTTCGAATCCCGGCCCGCGTGGCCAGTACGGGATCTTCCGTCAACAGGGTCCTGCCCGTTTCCGGGTCAGGTTCGAAGAAGAGCATGGAGACGGCCTTCCGGCTCGTTGAACTTGTGGAGGGGGGCGTCCCTGCCCCGTGAGAGGAAATCACGATGATTGGCAGGTCCGAGGAAAATCCCGCTACGCGGTTCGTCAATCTGAGGTAGGCATGAGCGGTAACAGCGCCCATCAATCCTCCGGACACGAAGGCCCGCGCACGAACTTGGGTGTTAGCCGAGATCGGGATCGGGCCGTGGTAGACCGTCGATCGCGTACCCGGCACAGTGCGATCTGTGGTGTAGCGGATGACGGCACCGGGAGTGGGGCAGTTCAGCTCCAAACTGAACGGCTCAGTGAACATCCGGCTGGTCTCCGAAAAGACGACCTCAACGGGGGGCGGTCCGGAGACCGTTCCATTCCCACTTCCCGGAGTGGGTTGCTCGAAGTATCCCAACCCGAGATCGAGGGGATTTTCAGGAGGAGCCACCCCATAGGAAACTCCTTCGAACTGTTCAGGATACTGCGGAGCAATCTCGCTGATAACGGTGACACCGTCCGGCGCCACGAGTGCGAGATACTCTCCATCACGGTCCAGGGTGAAACTCGTGTGCAGCTCCTGACCAATTCGATCCTTCGCGGAAGCGTAGATGACCAGATAGGAGCCAGCCCCGATGTCCACGTCGGGGAACTCCCACCGCATGAGGTTATTCCGATTGTTGGTGAGATAGTATCCGAGAAGCGACTGCGGCTCCGAACCGGTATTGGCGATCTCGAGCCAGTCCGAGGGGGCGCCATCTTCGTCGCGGCGGTTCTCGTCGGCAACGGCCATGAGTTCCGTGAGCACGAGGTCGGCAAAAGCCGTGCCCGGCAGTCCCAGCAGGGTGGCAGCGAGGAGAACAATTCCCACGCGCGCCAATCGGGCCCGGGGGAGAAGGGGATACCCTGGGATCATGCGGTGAGGGGTTTTTCTTGGAGGCTCGGGACGCCCCGCATGGAGCGATCCAATCAAGTTGCCACCCCGGGGGCAAGCCATGGAGTCTGGTTGAGCATCTCAAAACCTTGTAAAGCGACCTTGATCCCGGACGCGCGATGGGAACCCTGCCGGCGGGAAGACCATCGCAAATCCCCGCCATTGCGGGGAAAAAGCTAAAACCCGTGCGAATTCCTGGAGTTAACACGCCGTGACCGCTGCCTAAACTGTGGTGATGTAATCATCTTGGTTGCTGTTCTCCGTTGGTTCAGAGATCGCAGAAATCGTGCTGACCTTGGGAAAATGAAGACGATCTTCCCCAATCATAGAGATGCGTCCCACCTTGATGTCTTGTTAGCGACAGAGTGGCACGGTAGAGTGGTGCCGCTTGATTGGTCCACCTGTTCACCTTCGATCTCACACAATTCCCCTGCTGTCGATTGGAGGTGTGCTCGTGGGGTGGGTGGCAGCGGCCCCGGATTTCGAGAAAGAGGTTAGGCCGGTCTTGCAGCAGTATTGCTTCAGTTGTCACGGTCCCGAAAAACAAAAGGGCAAGTTTCGTCTCGATACCTTGTCGCCAGATCTTGTGAAAGAGCGGCGTGCAGCGGAGCATTGGCACGAAGTGCGGATCGCTCTCAATTTGGAAGAGATGCCGCCGGAAGAGAAACCTGCGCCAAACGATGCGGAGCGGAGAATAATTTTGGCGTGGCTCGATGATGCGATCGCAAAGGCGAACGAGACGCTCCGCTCGACGGGAGGCCGCGTGGTGATGCGCCGACTTAACAATGCAGAGTATCAGAACACGATGCGGGATCTCTTTGGCCTCGACGTGACCTATGCCCGCGATCTTCCGCCCGACGCTGTGTCACCGGAGGGGATGCGAAATAATGGCAGCGCGCTTCAAATGTCCGGCTTGCAGTTCGATTACTATCTCAAGGCTGCCCGGGAGGCTCTCGACCGGGTCATTGTCACCGGTTCAGCCCCGGAAGTGTTTGAGCACACCTTTGAAAAGTCGACAGAAGAGCGTTGGATTGACGGGGTCCAGCCTTCTAATAGTATCGGCGACAAGCGCGAGTTTCTCGTGCGAATCAAAGATAAGTATCCCGACCAGGGAGCTTTCCGAATTCGCATCCGCGCCAAAACGGTTATCGCGGATGAAAAGAGCGCGGTGCCCTACATGAAGGTGTACGTGGGTTACCGTCCGGACACCCTGGTGGATCGGGAGCTTCTTGAGGCACGGGTGCTCACTAACGAGGAGGTGCAGGACTTTGAGTTCGTCGGACAACTGGAGAACTTCCCTCTGCCAGTTCGGAAACAGGGGAAGTTTCCCGGGTTGGTGATCTCGGTGGCCAATGAGGGGGCGAATGTCGAGATTGAGTCGCTGGAATTCAAAGCTCCGCTCTTTGATGCCTGGCCGCCGGAACATCATCGGCGTATTCTCCACGACTCCGAGCTGAGAGAAACTGATGAGGGAGCATACGGTCGGGAGGTGATTGCCCGGTTTTTGACAAGGGCTTGGCGTCAGCCCGTGACCGAGAAGGAAATCGACCGCTTTCACAAGTTTTTCGGAAAGGTGCGGCCGGAAATGCCGAGCTTTGAAGATGCCATCAAGGAGTCCCTGACAATGGTTCTGGTGTCCCCGTCGTTCCTCTACATTCTGGAACCGGATTCTGCGAGCGCTAGAAAGCTCAACCCCTACGAACTGGCTTCACGCCTGAGCTATTTCCTGTGGAGCACGATGCCGGATGCCGCTCTGTTAGACGCGGCACGCGCCGGAAGGTTGGATCGGCGTGATGGCGTGAAGGAGCAGGTGAACCGCATGATTGCCGATTCGAGATGCGATCGCTTCATCGATCAATTCACCACCCAGTGGCTGGATCTGGAAGCAGGTGATCGCCTCGTGATCGACCAGAAAGTCTATCCCGGATTTCGACCCAGTCTGAAGGAGGAGATGCGGCGAGAGACTCAATACTTCTTTGGGGAGTTACTGCGCAAGAATCTCAGTGCACGCAACTTCCTTCAGTCCGATTTCGCGATATTGAACGATCGAATGGCTCGGCACTATGGCATTGAGGGGGTGCGTGGGCGTAACTTTCGACGAGTGGCCCTCACGGGTGAGCGTGCGATGCGTCGCGGTGGCTTGTTGACGCAGGCATCAATTCTGTTAGGAACCTCTACCGGCGTGGATGCCCATCTCATCAAGCGCGGAGTCTTTGTGCGGAAGCGCTTGTTGGGCGATCCCCCGGCGCCCCCGCCTCCGAATGTTCCGGAGTTAGAAACGGCGGACGAGGATTTCGCCAGTTTACCTGTTCGCGAGCAATTGGAGAGGCATCTAAAGGATACTGCTTGTGCGGACTGTCATCGTGGCATCGATCCCTGGGGTTACGCCCTGCAGGAGTTCGATGCGGTGGGAAAGTGGAGGGAAGAAGTGGTGCGGCCGAAGAATGGAAAGGACGGGATTACCTTGCCGGTGGATGCACGGGCGAAGCTTCCCGACGGCCGAGAGGTCAATGGAATTGACGAATTGAGGGCCTACTTGCTGGAGCACCGGGAGGAACAATTTGCTCGCGCCCTTGTCTCCAAGTTACTCACCTATGCCCTCGGTCGCAGCTTGGAATTCTCTGATCAAAGCGTTATAGACACCCTGACCAAAGACTTTCTCAAGAACGACCTCCGGCTAGCGGAGTTGCTGCAAAGCATCGCTGTCAGTGCAATGTTTCAAACCAAGTAGCCGTATCACCCTGACCCTATCATGCCTTCACCCCGACCCTGGCAGCTGAGTCGTCGAACCTTCTTGCGTGGCGCGGGAGCCGCGTTGGCCTTGCCCGCCCTGGAATGCATGGGAGCGCGGGCGCCAAAGGATGAGCCTCGTCGTCTGGCTGCGATCTATTTTCCCTTTGGGGTGTCGATGCCGCCTGAGGACAGCGGGAAGACGGAGTGGAGTTGGTTTCCGCAAACCGAAGGAGCCGACTACCGGTTCACACAGGCTCTCAAGCCGCTCGAGGCGCTGCGGAAGGACATCTCCATCCTTGGGGGACTTTCCCATCCCGAGGTGCGCAAGATCGGAGGACACGACAGCGGCGATACCTTTTTGACGGGGTGCGATCTCATCGGGCGCGATCTGCTCAACGCGCAATCGATGGATCAGATCGCGGCTGAACAACTTTCCGATCAAACGCGCTTCTCCTCGCTCGTGATGTCGACGGACGGCGGAGTCGGTGAGCCCACCCGGTCGAGCACGCTTTCTTACAATCAGCACGGTCGGCCAATTCCTGCGCTCAATCAACCGCGTCAAATCTTTGAACGGTTCTTCGGAGCGGGCGATGACGTGACTCAGCGGGGACGCCGACGCTTGCGCAGCGCGGCACACATGCTGGATCTGGTTCTGGAGGATGCCAAAGAGGTGCGGCGCAAGCTTGGCAAAAACGACCGGGAGAAACTCGATGAGTATCTTGATTCAGTTCGCAATGTCGAAAAGAGAGTGGAGCGCTCTCAGGCATGGATGGACCTTCCCGGGCCGGAGTTGACCGACGCGGATCAGGAGCGCCTCAAATTGGATTCCGATTCCAAGGTGCCAGAGGATTACGTCGCAACCATGTACGAGCTGATCTACCTAGCTTTCCGCACCGATTCGACGCGGGTGGCGACCTATCAGATCGGAAGCATGGGCGATGCCACCTCGCTGAGTGGCAAGTTCCCGCAATTGTTGGGTTTGGGCCACAACCTGCATAGTCTCTGCCATGGTTGGAATAAGCCGGAAGGAATCGAGCCTCTGGGCAGGTGGGATCAGTTTCTCAGCCGCAAGTTCGCGCAGTTCCTTACCCGGATGAAGGAAACACCGGCCAATGCCGAGGGCACCCTTAGCCTTCTCGACCAGACGTCGATCCTTTACGGAAGCAGTAACAGCACTACCCACACGAACCTGAATTACCCGTTAGTGCTGGCCGGTGGAAAAGGGCTTGGCTTCCAACATGGATCGTATCACCGCTTCGACCAGTCGATACCTCTGGCAAACTTGCAGTTCACCATGTTGAAGCAAGCGGGCATTTCGGTGGAGTCCTTTGCCGGCAGTAACGGCCTGATGCGAGAGGTGCTTGGGTAGTCAGCACTTCCGGTTGCGATGTGACCGACCGCACCCTGGCTGCAGTCTTCTTCGTGGGACAGGCGGCCCGCACTAAGGACAACCTCTCCCCGAACCAGCTGCGGAAGGGGCTGGATTAGCTTGAGGCCAAGGGCGTGATCCAATCGGAGGGGGCAAAGGGATTCGGGGGGGCATCGGTGCTTGATGCTTGC
>DMYM01000244.1 GCA_003483645.1 Verrucomicrobiales bacterium | reverse complement strand
CGCACCCCTCCCGGCCAGCGATAGCCGGGCAATTTTGCCATGAATACCACGCTCCTCCTCCCGAAAAAAAGTGCAACTTAACAAGGAGCGGAAACGCTCAGGAGGAGCCCACCTCGCACCCTGTTTCCTGCACCCTGATGGGTGGCTCCGCTACTGCTTCCGGTACCTTCGGCAGTATGGTAAGTCTGGAGCATCATGAAATCGCTCCAAGCCCTTCTCACAGTCTTTGCACTACCCGCTCTCGCTGCACGGGCTGAACGGCGACGAGTTACTTTGATCCCCAAAACCGTGTCCCAACCATTCCTCGAAAGGAAAGCACTATGAACGAGGCGACTGTAAGAACCGCGATGAGTAATACCTCCCGATGCTTTTTCGTCCGCGTGACCATTATCGTTCTGCTGGGCGTCCTGAGCCTGCACGCCTCCACTCTCGGCACCCTGCAGGCCGCCATCAACTCGGTGACGGTGGACGACAACTCAGCGGGCGACTATCCAACTCTCATTCGCGATTACGGCATCCTCATCGAGGCCGTCAATCTCGGCCACAGCGGACCCAAGGTGATTATCAACGGGATCGACTTTGTCTGCGAACCGGGAAACGCGCCCGGCGGAGCGAACTGGAACGCGACAGGGGAAGCCACCAATGATGGCCTCTCCCATCCCGGAATCGATGATCTCTTCTTCAGTGAACTCTCCTCCACCGGTGAGGTGACCTTGACCTGCCAGGGAATCGACCCGGCCAAGACCTACCTCGTGCAATTTCTCCACGGCGAGCCGCGCGACTGTTGCGCCACGGTCTATCTCGCCAACACCATCAGCACCAATCTCGATCCCGCCCAGACCCTGCCCGCCATCTCGATCGGCAATGGAGTGGGCGCAGAAGACCCGCCGGCGGCCAGCGATCTCGCCATCGTGAGCGTGGAGCTCACCGGGGTGGAGAGCTTTACCTACGTGGCCCGTAGCGGTCCCGGTCGCAACGCGGCCCTCTCCGGATTTCAAGTTCGCGAAGTCGGCTCCCCTCTCCTGGCCACCGGAACCGCGCCCTTCATCTCCGAGTTCGTGGCGGTCGGCAACCAATCCCACCAGGATGAGGACGGCAATACCCCCGACTGGATCGAGCTCTACAATCCAACCGGACTCGATCTCGATCTCAGGGGCTATCACCTGACCGACGATCCGGCCGATCTGACCAAGTGGACCTTTCCCTCCACCCTCTTGCAGGCCCGCGCCTACCTGGTGGTCTTCGCTTCCGACAAGGATCGCGACACCGCCGGCTCCCAGTTGCATGCCAACTTCCGGCTGGCGGGAGGTGGCGATTATCTCGCCCTGGTGGCCCCGGACGGATCCATTCTCAGCGAGTTCGCACCCAACTATCCGCCCCAGGAAACCGGCTTCAGCTACGGAACAGACGGCCTCGCACCGGAGGGTGCGCAGGGCTACTTCGGCACGGCCACCCCGGGCGGCGAAAACGGATTGCTTTTGAGCGCTCCCCTCCTCGCACCCATCATCGATCCTCCCTGCGCCACTTTCACACGGAGTGCAAACGTCACCATCACCTCGCAGTTTCCCGGGGCACAGATTCGCTACACCACCGACGGGAGCGCGCCCACATCCAGTTCCACCCTCTACGGAAATCCCATCAGGTTGAGCGACACCACTCACCTCCGGGCCCGCGTGTTCGATCCGGCCAACAACGACTCCGGTGCGATTGCGAGCGGCCACTTCCAACGACTTTCCAGCACACCCTCGGGTAGTCTTCCCGCCCCCTCGACCTTCACTTCCGACCTTCCCATCATCGTTTTGGAGACGTTCAACGGCAGTGTTCCCGGACCGGGCGCCACCCTCCGTGCGGCTCGCATCTCTGTCCACGAGGTCGATCCGGCCACCGGACGAAGCTCCTTGCAGAGATCGCCCGATGCCTGTTTCCGCATCGGTGTTCGGCGGCGTGGACAAAGCTCCTCCGGCTTCCCCAAGCCGCAATATCGCGTCGAACTGCGTGACGACAACGATGTCGACACCGACTACGCTCTTCTCGGTCTGCCCCCGGAGGCGGACTGGGTCTTCAACGGTCCCTACACCGACAAGGCCCTCATTCGAAATCCCCTGGCCTTTGAACTCGGGAGGCAGATTGGCATTCAGGCCCCTCGCTCCGCACCCTTCGAGATGTTTCTCAGCACCAATGGCGGCCCCCTCACTGCCAGCGAATACGTCGGAGTCTACAATCTGCTGGAGAAGATCAAGGACGACCGCAATCGCACCGACCTCGCCAACCTGGAACCGACCCACACGACCGCACCGGAAGTGACCGGGGGCTACCTCATGCGGTTTGAACCTCCGGGGATCGCCAGCGGCGGACCTCGCGCCACAAACTGGTCGAGCGTCGAGATTGTCGAACCAAACGCCCCCACCGCAGAGCAACGGGACTGGCTGGGGCGCCACCTCGACCGCTTTGCCCTCACCCTCGGCTGGCGACGGGGGACCGGGGCCAACAATAACGGCGTCCCCAACCCCGACCCTGTTCGGGGATACCCGGCCTACATCGACGTCGACTCCTTTGTCAGTCTCTTCATCGTGAACGAGCTCCTTCGCGAGCAGGATTCCTACGTGCGAAGCGACTACATGTACAAGGATCGCGAGGGACTGATCCACAAGGGCCCGCTCTGGGACTACAATCTGACGGTCGGCACCGGGTGCTGCTTCGATAACCGCAATACCTCGGGATGGCAGTACCAACACAACTACAATCGCGGGGGACGGGACCACGGCTACGAGCCCGACTGGTTTGTTCCCCTCATGCGCTGCCCCGAATTTCGGCAAAAGGTCATCGACCGCTGGTCAGAGCTTCGTACTGCCGGACCCCTGAGTGCCTCGGGCCTGAATGGCACTATCGACCTCCTGGCCGATCCCCTCGCCGAGGCAGCGGTGCGCAATTTCGCGAAGTGGAACATCCTGGGTCAGGGGAACGTCGGATTTCCCAGTCCGGTCAGCACGACCTGGGAGGAGCAGATCGATGCCATCAAGCTGTGGCTGCGCCGCCGGACGAGTTGGATCGATCGCGAGTTCCCTCCGCGTCCCCAGACGCTCACTCGCTCCGGCCACTGGCCCGCCGGGACCAACCTTGACGTGGTCCTCAATTCCTCCCGGCCCATCTACTACACTACCGATGGATCGGATCCACGACTGCCCGGGGGCGAGGTCAATCCCAACGCCGTCATGATCAGCGGTGGCACCGGAATT
Source organism: Verrucomicrobiales bacterium (assembly GCA_003483645.1). Taxonomy (GTDB): domain Bacteria; phylum Verrucomicrobiota; class Verrucomicrobiia; order Verrucomicrobiales; family Akkermansiaceae; genus Roseibacillus_B. The sequence continues at coordinate 370 of DMYM01000244.1, read as the reverse complement.
CCCATCTCCTCCACCACCGAGCTCATTGCGCGCACTCTCCAAAACGATGAATGGGGTGCTCCCGTGAAGAACACCTACGTGATCGGAACTCCGGCCAACTCGGAGAACTTGCTGGTCACGGAGATCAACTACCATCCGCTGGATCCCAGCGCAGAGGAGATCCTGGCCGATCCCAACTACCGCGACGACGACTTCGAGTTTATCGAGTTTCGCAACATCAGCGACGAGGTCATCGATCTCAGTGGAGCGCGACTGACCGACGGAATCGAGTTCACCATCCCCGCCCCCACCATTCTGCAGCCAGGCTCCTTCGCCCTCCTCGTCGAACATCAGGCTGCCTTCGCAGAACGCTATGGCGCCGGCTTGCCCG
>DMYM01000433.1 GCA_003483645.1 Verrucomicrobiales bacterium | reverse complement strand
GCCCTGCTGGTGGAGCAGGGCCATGAGGTGGTGGGTGGTTACATGAAGAACTGGATCAACGAGGAGGGCATTCCCGGGGATTGTCCGTGGGAGGAAGACCTGGAAGACGCAGCCGCGGTGGCGACGACGCTGGGCATCGAATTCCGGGTGGTGGATCTGATCGACCAGTATCGTGAACGGATTGTTGATTATCTGCTCGTTGGTTACCGTTCGGGGGTCACCCCGAACCCCGATGCCCTCTGCAACCGGGAGATGAAGTTCGGAGCCTTCCTGGACTACGCGCTTGCGCAGGGGTTTGAAGCGGTGGCCACCGGCCATTATGCACGGCGGCGTGAACTGGCAGATGGGAATGCAGTCATCCTGAGGGGGGGCGACCCGAACAAGGACCAATCCTACTTCCTCGCCCTGATGACCCAGCGGCAGGTGAAGCATGCGCTCTTCCCGGTGGGTGAAATGCTCAAGCCGCAGGTCCGGGAAACCGCAGAGCGTTTTGCGCTGCCTACCGCGAAAAAGAAGGACAGCCAGGGGATCTGTTTCATCGGCAACGTCAAGATGTCGGAATTTCTCCGACACTACGTTCCGGATTCTCCGGGAGAAATCGTTGACCTGGAAGGCAGGGTTTTGGGGCAGCATCAGGGTCTTCATCTTTACACTCTTGGCCAACGCAAAGGGCACGGGGTAGCCTCGCCCCGCGAGGGGATGGCGTATGTGGTGGTAGCCAAGGATGCGGAGAAGAATCATCTCGTGGTGGGCTGGGACGAACGATCCACCCCCGGACTTTACGCCGGGGAGTGCACGGTCACTTCGCTTTCGTCGGTAGGAGAAGTTCTCCTGCCTGGTGGTGGTCCCTGGCGTTGTGAGGTGCAGCCGCGCTATCGTTCCCAGGCCGCAGCAGCTTCCCTCGAAGGGGATGGAAACCGGCTAAAACTGCATTTTGACCGGCCTCAGCGGGCCCTTACCCCGGGTCAAATTTGTGCTTTTTACGAGGGTGGACGGCTCCTCGGAGGTGGAATCTTCGAGCGGATTGGAGCCTAAGGGCGCGGTTCTTTTTTTAGGATCTCTCTAAATTTTAGGAGTTGGCGGAGAACTCCTACAGGAAACCTAAATATAGCGGCTCTCTTAGTATCTAGTGTGGCTAACCAGTGTTGAAGAACAAAGGTATTTACTGGCTAGAAGAACGTGTGATTCGATTGTCACGCTTAGTTCAAATTCACCCTTACACAACTATGCTCACTAAGTATATCTCAGCAAAACCTGCCCATGCCGCGAAGTCCGCGGCAGAAATTTCAAAAAGAACCCAGAACCTCGCGCAGATCTATTCGACGCTGCAGTTTCTCGAGCGCTGCGTCTCGGCCTGCGAGGTTCTGGCTGACGAATTGGGTCCCGAGACCTACACGCATCCGCTCCACGAGCACATCAACGAATGTATCGTGGCGTGCGAACAACTGTCGGGTGCCATGGTGCGGCAATCGCGCTTCTGCATCCAGTATGCAGAGGTCTGCACGGCGGCCTGCGCCAATCTCGCCGATGAGTGCGTGCACGCCGAAGCGGTCACCGCGTTGCGCTGCGCGGAGCTTTGCGGTGATGCCATCGACATGATTCGTGACGATTTCGCCATTGCCGTTTCCAACTAGGCACCACGAGGATCTCACCGTACAACCCCCAGCACAAAAGAGAAGGCAGGGCCCCGGCCCTGTCTTTTCTCTAGCTGGAATCCCCGAGCTCTCCGGGAATCGGGCGCAATGGGTAACCGGATCACGGGCAGGGGCCTGGGGTGCTACTCCGTGGGCGGGTCGAAGTGAGAGCGCCAGAAGTCGAGCCGTTCCTTGATTCGTTTTTCGAGGCCGTTCTCGGTTGGTTCGTAGTAGCGGCGTCCCTCGGGAAGATAGGCTTGGGGCGTGAAGTTGCCTTCGTAGTCGTGGGAGTAAAGATACTGCATGGCGGCACGGTCCGCCCCGGAGGCTTCCGCGAGTTTCTTGCGGAAGCTGGTGCGCAGATGCTCGGGAACCGAGAGCGTGCGGTTCTCCTCCACGTCCTGCATGGCTGCCCCCAGGGCGGCGTAGGTGCTGTTGGATTTCGGGGCGGTGGCGAGGTAGACGGTGGCGTGCGCCAGGGGAATGCGTCCTTCGGGCATGCCGAGGAACTCAAAGGCCTGCTGGGCGGAGAGGGCCAACCGGAGGGCATTGGAGTCGGCCAGTCCGATATCCTCGGAGGCGGAGATCACCAGTCGTCGCGCGATGAAGCGGGGATCCTCCCCGGCGTGCAGCATCTTGGCGAACCAATAGAGGGCTGCGTCGGGATCGGAGCCCCGGATCGACTTGATGAAGGCTGAGATGGTGTCGTAGTGCTGATCCCCGTCCGAATCATAGACCACTGCCTTGTGCTGGATGGACTCCTCCGCCACGGCGAGATCGAGGTGGATGGCCCCGTCTGATCCGGGAGTTGTGAGGATGGCGAGTTCGAGAGCGGTCAGAGCCTTGCGGGCATCGCCGTCGGCCTTGGCGGCAAGATGGCGCAGGGCCTCCTCGTCGGCGATGACCTTCCGGGAGCCGAATCCCCGCTCGGTGTCGCCAAGGGCCCGCTGGAGGAGGAGGAAGAGATCCTCGTCCGAGAGAGGTTCGAGTTGAAAGACCTGGGAGCGGGAGATCAGGGGGGAGTTGACGTAGAAATAGGGGTTGTGGGTGGTGGCGCCAATGAAGCGCACCGTGCCGCGCTCCAGGTGTGGGAGGAGGACATCCTGCTGGGCCTTGTTGAAGC
>DMYM01000070.1 GCA_003483645.1 Verrucomicrobiales bacterium | reverse complement strand
TGGGAGACACCTTTCCCCTCGGCTGCCGGTTCTCCGAGAAAATCGTCTATCACGAGTTCTTTGCCGACAACCCGGACTCAGCCCGGCCGGACTACGCCTCACCCCTCGGTATCTACGACGAGGGGTGCGGGCTCAACCAGGTGACCATGTCGTGGGGACACGACGAGTACCTCTACCATGTGGTCAAGGACCGTCTGCCGGAGCCCGCCCTCTACATGATCCGCTATCACTCCTGTTACCCGATCCACCGGGAGGGAGAGTACGACCGGCTCATGAACGCCCGCGACCGCGAGATGTTCACCTGGGTCAACGCGTTCAATCCCTACGACCTATACACCAAGAGCAGCCAGCGGGTGGATGTCGCCGCCCTGCGGCCGTTCTACGAGGATCTGATCGAGGAATACCTCCCCGGGAAACTGGCATGGTGAACAGACGGATCTCTGAATGGCATTACTGCCAAAAAGCAGGAAAGCCCAGGAACTGGTCGGAGATTACTTCATCCAAGCCCACGCGGTGCATGACCTCAACCTTCAGATCCGGGCGACCCACTTCGACCCAGGGGATTACGCCATTGCTGCCCACGGCAAGGACGGGTATCCGTGTCGCCTTTCTCGCCCTCTGCCTCCCGGTCGCCGGCCCATTGCTGGCAGATGACGACTTCCCGATTGTTCCCGGTGACCTCGAAGTCTCACTTTTCGCCAGGGACCCGCTGGTCCGCAATCCCTGCGCTCTCGCCTTTGATGGGAAGGGCCGGCTCTGCGTGGGAATGGGTCCGCAATACCGCAAACCGACCCCCGGGACGCCTGGTGACTCGGTGTGGATCCTGATCGATGAAGATGGGAATGGGACTGCCGACTCGCGGAAGGAGTATGCCTCCGGGTTCAACTCCATCCAGGGACTCGCGTGGCGGGGAGGCGACCTGTATGTCGCAAATGCCCCGGAACTCACCATCGCACGTGATCTCGACGGCGACGACGAAGCAGACGAGTATGTCCGCCTCTACACCGATCTCGGCAATCTTGAGCACGGGCTTCATGGATTGAACTTCGGCCCTGACGGCAAGCTCTACATGTCGAAGGGCAATTCGAAGGGTTTCACCCAGCCACCCCACCGCGTGGCTCCCCGGCCCTTCCGTGACCTCTGGGGAGTCAAGGCACCCGGACTGCCCGACTTCCCCGCGCCGATCACCTACAAAAAGGGCCACTACCAGAAGAATTACCATGACCCCGCCGACGACTGGGGCCTCAGCGGGGGGATCCTGCGTTGCGACCCGGATGGCTCCAATCTCGAGATCGTCTCCCGGGGATTCCGTAATCCCTGGGACATCTGCTTTGATGACGAATTCAACTGGCTGGGAACCGACAACGATCAAACCCTCGGCGACAAGATCTTTTCGCCCTTCTTCGGGGCTCACTTTGGCTGGGGCCACATGTGGGCCTACGACTGGCAGGGCGACCAGCACCTCCCCACCGCCCCTTCCGCCGGTCCCCTCTTTGAGGGTTCGGGAACCGGGGTGATCTACTGCGGACTGGAGTCCTATCCTGAGAAATATCGCGACATTTTTCTCATCAACGACTGGTTGCGTCGTGAGGTCTATCTCTATCGACCCAGGTGGGTCGGGGCCTGGATGCGATCGGATCGCGAGAAACTCAAGATCTTTGCCCACGCCGGAGGAGGAAGGACCATGGGTCAGAGCGAGGGACGCCGCTTCGATCCGGTGGATCTCGAACTGGGGCCGGACGGCGCCGTCTACATCGCGAGCTGGGGCCGCCAATACGGGTTGAAGGAGGAAAACGGACGACAGGTCAACGAAGGGCGAATCTATCGAATCTGGCCCAGGGCAGCCCCTCCCGATCCGAGTGCGGCGCAGAGTCCACACCGCCGCAAACCGATGGTCAGGTGGACCCCGGGTGAACTGTTCCGGGATCTGGGAAGCCACGTCCCTGCATGGCGGACAAATGCACAGATGGAAGTTCTCGCGAGAGAGATCGACGATCCGGACTACGTGATCCGGGTCCTTCCCGGGACAAAACGGCTGGAGACCTGGAAGGTCTGGACGATGGGGCGCCGGAATCCGGGAGCGGCACAGGATGCCACTCTCCTCCGGATGATGCTCGATCCCTCCTCGCAGGGCACAACACAGGTCATGCGCCTGCTCGCTCACCGCGTCAGGGCCCGGGGTGGAAACGAACTGCCCGATCTCGCCCGCTCACAGTTGGAATCAAAAGACGCCCGCCGCAGGCATGAGACGGTTCTTGCCATGTGGCAGGTCGGAGAGACGCGCTGGAATGAGGACCTGCTCCGGTTGATCGCCCACGAGAAGGACCGGGTGGTGTTCTACTCCGCCTGGGGTGCCCTGAGGGAACTCATGCCGAACGGAGAACGCCGGAGGTTACTCTCCGACCCGCGACCCGCCGTACGGAGAGCGGCCCTGCTCTCGCTGCTGGAGGAGGATACCTTGACGGACCCGGAGATCCGGGCCATGCTGGCCGACTCTGATCGGGATACTGCTGCCCTTGCGAAAGTGCGACTGGGAGGGAAGGCCCAGACGGAAATTCGCGGGAGCAGTCTGGAACGGGGGGCTGACCCGGAGAATGCAACGGAGGCTGGTCGCTCTCCCGGCCCCCGGCCGGTCTCGGTGGTCTCGAACATTCAAAGCCGGGAGCGCGCGTACTATGAGGAAGCCTACCTGACTCTGGGAACGCACGCCTATACCGACCGCCGATACCGCATCAAGGACCTCCCGTCCGAACTGGAAGGGCTCACCTTTATCCGGGCTGCCAACAACGATGCCGATCACGAGCACGGCTCCTTTCTCAAGATCAACCTGCGCTATCCCTCCACCGTCTTTCTCGCCGACGACATGCGGGGCGGCCAACTGCCCGCCTGGGCGCGAGGGAAGTGGGCTCCGACCAAGCTTGTCCTCTCGACTGATGACGCCTCCCACCGACTATTCAAGGCGGAGTTCCCCGCGGGGGAGGTGCTCTTCGGACCGAACAGGGAAGGCGTGGAAGGGCGAAAATCAAACTACCTCGTCATCCCCATGCCGAAGATCCTGGCCCCTCCGCAGCAACCTTCGACCGTCGAAGCGGTTCTTCCACTGATAGCGAAGGCCAATGCAGAGCGCGGACGCGCGCTCTTCCTGAGCAGGAGTGGAGCGGACTGTGCAAGGTGTCACAAACTGGAAGGCATAGGTAATGTTTTTGCGCCCGACCTGCACGGCATTGCAACGCGGGCCACGGCTGAATTCATCGTGCGCTCCATCCTTGAGCCGAGTGCCGCCATAACGGAGGGCTTTGTCCTGCATGTCGTGAAAACCAGAAGCGGGGAGCACATTCCCGGCATCGTCATCAAGGAAACCGCCCGGGCCGTGACTCTGGCCCTGATGGACAGCTCGACCAGGGTGGTGGCCACCAACGATATCACCAGTCGGGAAACCATCCCCACCTCCGCCATGCCGCCCGTCTTCGCACAAATGCTGACCCCTCAGGATGTGGCGGATCTCACCGCCTATCTGCTCATCCCGAAGGAGAACGGATCCACCCAGACGACCCCGCCCCCACCAGCAGAGACCGAGGCGGCCCCAACCGGCAAAGCCTCCCCCCTTGCGGGGAAACAGTGGGGCAATGCGGACAAGGGCTTTTCTCTTGCTTGCGACGAAATGCGCCTCGCCATCCACTTCGACGGAACCGAAATCGCTTCCTACTACTACCGCCATCCCGAAACAAAACGCCCCTTTTTCGCCCATGTGAAGACGCCGGGCGGTATCCAGGTCACCCGCAACTTTCCTCCCCGGAAGGGAGTTGATCCGACCGATCACGGGGCCATGCATCCGGGGATCGCCCTTGGCTTCGCCAACTTTGAGGGGGTGAGCTTCTGGCACAACAGCGAGGGAATCGTGATCCAGGAAAAGTTTGCGGGGGAACCCGAAGCGGGACAACAGGCGAACTGGACAGTGGAAAATCGCTACCTGGCGCCCGGCGGTCGCGAGATGTGCCGCGAGACCGCCAGTTACCGGATCTCGAAGAACAGGGACGGCTTCCTGATTTCGATGGATTCAAGGCTCCATGGCCCGAAGCCATTCTGGCTGGGTGTGCGGGAAGAGATGGGCCTCGCCATGCGGGTGGCCACACCCATCATGGTGAAGAACAAGGGCTCCATCCTGAGTGCCGGCGGAGGCCGGGACGAAAAGGGGACCTGGGGCAAGGTTGACCGATGGTGGGATTACTATGGACCCCTCGGCGACAAGAGCGCCGGGATTCAGCTCATGAGCGGACCAGGCAACCCGCCCGTCTGGTCCCACAGCCGCGACTACGGTGTGCTGGTAGCCAATCCGCTTCCGGTGGACAGGGACGGCAACCGGGACAAGAAGGTCGTGGTGGAACCGGGCGAGGAATTCCGCCTGCGATTCGGAATCCAGATCCACGAACACGACAAGCGGGAGCAGTTCGACCCCGAGGGCGCATACCGGCGCTACCTGAAGTTGCCTGAATAGCGCCTCTCCCCGCCAGGAACGACTGCCTTCTACAGCACCACCTCCCGGATCACCTCTCCCGCCACATCAGTCAGGCGGAAGTCCCGGCCGGCATAGCGATAGGTGAACTTCTCATGGTCGAATCCGAGGAGGTGCAGGACCGTGGCATGAAGATCGTGGGCCTCGGCCACGTTTTCGACCGCTTCAAAGCCGAACTCATCAGTCGCCCCGTAGACCGTGCCTCCCTTGACACCGCCCCCCGCCATCCAGACCGTGAAGCCATAAGGATTATGATCGCGACCCAGTTTGGACTTGCCCGACCCGTTCAGTTCCACCGTCGGGGTCCGGCCAAATTCCCCCCCGAAGATCACGAGAGTATCCTCCAGCATGCCTCGCTGCTTGAGATCCGTCAGGAGCGCCCCCACCGGTTGGTCGAGTTCACCCGCCAGCTTGCGGTGATTCTCCTCGATCTTGTCATGGTTGTCCCATGGTTGCCCCGCCCCGTGCCAGAGTTGCACGTAACGCACCCCACGCTCGAGAAGACGGCGCGCGATAAGCGTCTGTCGCCCGTGTATCCCCCGCCCGTAGAGATCCCGGAGGTAGGCCGGCTCCCGATCGAGATCGAAGGCATCGGTAGCATCCATCTGCATGCGATAGGCCAGCTCAAAGCTCTGGATCCGGGCGCGCAGTTGATCATCCCGCCCACCCCTCGCCGCAAGGTGACCCCGGTTGAGGCCCTGGAGAAAATCCAGCTGTGCGCGCTGTCCTCCAAGCGACTGGCCGCTATTCCGGATATGTTCGATGAGCTGCTCGACCTGCTCATGCTTGCTGTCGATAAAGGTCCCCTGGAAGGTTCCGGGTAGAAAGCCGGCCTGCCAGTTCTGTGCACCCTTGATCGGATAGCCCCCGGGAGACATCGCGATGAAGGATGGCAGGTTGGCATTCTCCGTTCCCAGCCCGTAGGTCACCCAGGATCCCACACTGGGACGACTGAGGATGGCATCCCCGCAATTCATGAGCATGAGGGATGGCTCGTGGTTGGGCAGTTTCGCCTTCATGGAGCGAATGACCGCAATCTCGTCCACGTGTTCCGCGACCCTTGGAAATATGCTGCTCACCTCGATTCCACTCTGCCCATGAGCCTTGAACTCAAAAGGCGAAGGGAACGCGGCCCCCGTCTTGCGTTCGGTGCGGAACTTGCCCCGGGGAAGTTCCCTGCCCGCATGAGTTTGCAGGGCGGGCTTGGGATCAAACGTGTCCACCTGGGATGGTCCTCCATTGAGGAAAAAGTGGATGACCCGCTTGGCCGTTCCGGGAAAGTGCGGCTGGCTGGCCGCCCCTTCCGCAGAAAGCACCTCACCCAGTCCCAGGGCACCAAGACCCATTCCGCAACGTCGTAGAAAGTGGCGACGGTCGAGGATGTGCTGGCCCGTGCTGTTCATTGGAGGATTCATCCTGATTAGTCCAGAAACATGGCCTCGTTGGAGATCAGGAGGGCCTGGGCCAGGCGCTCCCAGGGACTGAGGGAGGAATCCCTGCTCCGCTTCCCGGCAAAGTGTGCCCTGGCATCCCACACTTGCTTTCCTCCGATGAGTTCGAGCCGCGGCGACCACTCAAATCCATCACAGAAGAAATTGTTGGCAGTACCGCAATCGATCACGAAATCGAGGACCTCTCCGGCCTTCACTTCAACCTCGGCGAGACCGGCTGGCTGGGCAGTTCCGAATTCGGCCTGCCAGGCTCCCATGATTCCCTGGCGATTACTGCATACCCACCCTCGCAGCCCGTCTCCGCAATCTTCGATCTTCCTGATCGTGCCCGTAATCCTGATTCTACCTTCGATAGGCGAGGTCCAGCGCCGTACCGCAGCGTGTTCCACCTTGTTGCCAACATGCCCGCCGACAGCGGTGAGACGAAGCCAGCCCAGGGCACCATCCGGCCACTTCGCTCCTCCTCCCCAGGCTTTGCCATTGAAGTGCGGAAGCGGATGAAAGGTGGAAACGTACCCACTCTTCTCCTCAAATTTTCCGTACCCATAGCTCCAGACCGCCAACTCTGCGACCGGGATGCGCTCCTCTCCGTCCACCCCGGAGAGGAGAAATTCCCGGGCACTCCGCGACTCCTCCAAGGTGGGTCGCCGCGCCAGAACGTGTAGAAACATGCGAGCAACCCTTTCAGCCTCATCGCTGCCGGGCACCTCTCCTGCCACCCGCCGGGCCAGAGCCCGGGCCCGGGCAACGGTAAAGGGCGCATTCATGAGAAAAAGGGCCTGCTGCGGAACATTGGTGCGGTAACGGCGTGGCGAATGCAGTTCAGGATTGGCAAAGTCAAAAACGCGCAGGGTCGAGGGCAGATACTGCCGGTCAATGCGCCCATAGAGGCTCCGGCGCACGGAGGCGCTGGCTCCGAAGAGTTCCCCGGGCGCTCCCCCGACCCGCACGTCAAGTTCCCCCGAGGCCGCCAACATGGAGTCACGCATTGCTTCAAAATCCAGCCGGCGCCGGGGATACACCGAGAGCAGGCGATTCTCGGAGTCCACGCCAGGGGGATTGTCCGCACGAATCCGACAAAGCGCCGAGGTGGCCACCAGGCGCTGGACATGCTTCAGCGACCAGTTGTGCCCCATCAGTTCCGAAGCAAGGAAATCGAGCAGGCCGGGATGGGACGGCCTCTCGCTACGGGTCCCGAAGTCGCTGTCGGTCCGCACCAGGCCCTCCTCGAAGTGTCCCCGCCAGATCCGATTCACGATCACCCTGGCAGTAAGCGGATTCTCCCTGTCCGTGAGTTCCCGGGCCAAGGCCAGCCGCCCCGATCCCCCGCGGTAACGCGGTCGCTTCCCGCCGTGCAGAATCCCAAGTGAACCGCGCGCAACCTCCTCCAGTTGATTGGGGTATTGTCCACGCTCGAAGACGCGCACGTTCCCCGCAACCGGCCGGTCGATCAGAGTCAGGGCATGGGGCACCTTCTCTCGCAGATTAATGACTTCACGATCAAGGGCAGCCTGCGCCTTCTTGAGGGGCCCCTTATTCTCATCGTCAAAGAGCCACTCCACATCATGGATGTATTCCCGGGGAATACGAATAGGCGACCCCGGTCCCCGGACAACCTCCCGTAGCTCCCGCCAGGCAGCTGCCTCATTCTGCTTCTCTTCATTCACACTCCGCCACAGGAGATCCTGGTAGTGTCGGGCAACCTCAGGCAGATTGACTGCCGGACCTCCCAGCACGTCCGCAACGAGTGGATTTGCGGCAGAAAGATCAGGAGTCTTCATTCGCGCAAGGGCCACCCAGGCACCAAATACTGGATCACTGCGTCGCTTTTCCTGCGAAAGAAACTCGTGCCACCGCCGGATCTGGGCCGGGATCAGGTCGTCCCCCTCAATGATCTCCGCGAAGTCCGGAGGCGGCACCTTGGCAATATCAAGCGCCGCCACCATGTATTCTGCGGTCCGCTGCAGAAAACGGCCCTCCATCTCCGCCGCCCGCTTTTCAAACTCCGCGGCAAGGACTTCCCTCTTCTTTCCCAACTCGATGTGCTGCTCAGCAACCTCCTGATCGAGAGCCTGCAGGTCTTCCCGCGAACTTTTGAAGACCCCGTAGAGCGCGTAATAATCCGCAGTAGGGATCGGATCAAACTTGTGATCGTGACAGCGGGCGCAGGTCACCGTCAGGGCAAGCACCCCCCGGGTCACCACATCGATGCGGTCGTCAATGATATCGGGCTCCACCCCGAGAAACCGGCGTCCCAGGGTAAGAAAGCCCATCGCGGCGAGGTCACTGCGCTCGCAATGCCCCTCCGCGAGCAGAAGATCGGCAGCGAGCTGCCGCTGGATGAACTGATCGTAGGGCAGGTCCCCGTTGAAGGCTTTCACTATCCAGTCGCGATAAACCCAGGCGTGGGGGAAATCGAACTCCTCCCCCGCATAGGCATACCCCTTGGTGTCGGAATACCGTGCCACATCGAGCCAGAGACGGGCCCATCGTTCGCCATAGTGCGGCGAGGCGAGCAGCTCATCCACCACCTCGGTCGCCAGGGACTGGTCGTCCTTGGGGGAAGCGATGAGTTCATCAAGTCGTTCGTGACCGGGAGGAAGACCGCTCAGATTGTAGTAGAGCCTGCGCAGCCAATCGCGACGCGCGGCTGGCGGCGCACTCCGCAGGCCTGCCTCTCTGGTTCGCTGCCCCACAAACCAGGAAACCGGATCGGCCGAGGCATGTTCCGGCACCTCCACCCGCACAACCGGTCGCAGGGCCCAGTGGTCCTCGGCCGTTGCGACAAACGGCAGGAAGATCCCCACGATTCCAAGATGAAAGGCGCGCCCCATGTGGATTGGCAAGAATGGGCCGCTCTCCGGGTCACGCCAGCAAAAACAGCTGTTCCCCCCCTTGCCCCGAAGAGCTCCCCGGCCATGACCCGCACCAGTGCGTCGTCCGGGAGTTGTTGACGGCAAGGCGGCCTTTTCGGAGCCTGTCGCCATCGCATGAACTCCAACTCCCACCGATTGCGCTCCCGGTTCTGGTTGGCCGGGATGGTAATTGCCGCTTCGACCACGACCTAGCAGCAGACGCCAACCGGGCGCTTCCGTGCCACCTCCCGCCGCAGCAACACATTCAGCCGGCCCATCATGAGCATTCCAAAGGTCGTCATCACGGACTTCATTGCCGAGCCGCTTGTTTTCGAGCGAGGAGTGATCGGTGACGAAGCAGAAATCGTAGCCCTGGAGGCCATGAGCGAGGAGGAACTGGCAGGCCGGATCGAGGACGCTGCCGCCGTGATCTGTTATCACTACCTCTCCATCACGCGGGCAACCCTTGAGCGTCTGCAGAACTGCAAGGCCATTGTGAGAGGCGGAGTGGGCTATGACAACATCGACAGCGCGACCGCACGCGAACACGGGATTCCCGTCTGCAATGTGCCGGATTACGGAACCGAAGAGGTGGCCGACTCGGCGCTGGGCATGATGATCTCCCTCGCCCGTGGCACCCACTTCCTCCACAGCCGGTTGCGTCGTGGAGTGGGCGACTGGAGCGTGGAGCAGGCCAAGCCCATCCCGCGTCTGCGAGGACGCGTGCTGGGCATCATCGGCTGCGGCCGGATCGGCTCCGCGGTGGCTCTCCGTGCCAAGACCTTCGGCCTTGAGGTGATCTTCTACGATCCCTACGTCCCGGACGGCCTGGACAAGGCGCTGGGCATCCGGCGGGTGGACAGCCTGGAGGAGTTGCTGACCCGGTCCTACATCGTGAGCCTGCACTGCCCTCTTACCCGGGAAACGACAAACATCGTCAGGGCAGACGAACTGGCCGCCATGCAGCCGGGCAGTTTCCTGGTCAACACCGCCCGGGGTGGCGTGGTCGATACCACGGCCGTGGTGGATTCCCTCGCCGCGGGCCATCTCCGGGGTGCCGGCATTGACGTTCTGGAGCAGGAGCCGCCCGAGGAAGATTCGCCGGTTCTCAGGGCCTGGCGCGATCCCGCGCACCCCGCCCACGACCGGCTCTTTCTCAATCCGCATGCCGCCTTCTACTGCGAGGAGGGCGGCGAGGAGTTCCGCTCCAAGGCCGCCCGGGAGTGCCTGCGCGCCATCCGCGGCGAACCACTGCGCAACGTGGTGAACTGAGAGCGTGCCGCCGTGGGAGGCTCGACAAGCGGAGCACTTCCCCGACAAACGAGTCAGTAGGTCGCCCGGCCCCCGGAGAGATCGAAGACCCCGCCCGTGCTGAAGGAGCAATCCTCCGAACACAGCCAGGCTGCCAGAGCCGCCGCTTCCTCCGTCAGGCCGAAGCGGCCCATCGGGATCCTGGAGAGCATGTAGTCGATGTGCTCCTGTGAGATCTGCTTGAGAATGTCGGTTTCGATCACGGCAGGGGTGACACAATTCACGATCACGCCGTCCCGGGCGCACTCCTTGGCAAGTGACTTGGTCAGCCCGATCACCCCGGCCTTGGCAGCGCTGTAATGGGAGGCGTTCGGATTGCCCTCCTTCCCGGCAATGGAAGCGATGTTGACCACCCGGCCGTAGCCGCTGGCAATCATCCCGGGCACGAGGGCCCGGCAGCAGAGGTAGACTCCGAAGAGGTCGATCTGCAGGACTTCCTGCCACTCGTCCGGGGTGCATTCCCAGAGCTTCTTGCTGCAACCGGCAATGCCTGCATTGTTAACGAGGATATCGATCCCGCCCACCTTTGCCGAGGTCGCCAGGTTCGCCTCCTCCACCGATTCGGGGCTGGTCACATCCACCAGGATGGCCTCGGCCCCCGGCAACGTCCGGGCGGCCTCATGAGCGGCCTTCTCGTCCCGGTCCCAGATGATGCAATGTGCTCCCGATGCGGTCAGGCGCTGGCAGATGGCGTAGCCGATGCCGCGCGCACCACCGGTGACAACGGCCTTTCGTCCTTCGAGATTGATCTTGTTCATGGTGACTGGCTTGGGAGGTGTTCCCGCAGGAAACGAATAAAGTTGCCGTGGAGAATCTTGTCGACGTCTTCCGTCGAGTAGCCCCGCTTCTCAAGCAATTCTCCCACCCGCTGCAAGGCGGCAATGGACTGAACGTCCTGGGGCGTCTGTTCGACCCCGAATCCACCGTCAAGATCCGAACCAATCCCCACATGATCGGCATTTCCCGCCAACTGGCAGATGTGATCCGTATGATCGAGCAGGTGCTCAAGATTCAGCCCGGCCCCTCGGGGGGTGGTAATTCCCCTGCGCCAGCCCGGCACCATCATCCAGGCGTCGAGGGCTCCTCCGATCACCGCTCCCCGTTCGATCAGGCGCGCAATCTGTTCGTCCGAGATCTGCCGCGGGTCATCGACGAGGACACGACAGTTCGAGTGACTGGCCCACACCGGCCCGTCGTAGAGATCGAGCACCTCGTGGAATGTCCGGTCACAAAGGTGCGTGGCATCGAGGATCATTCCGAGCCGGTCCATCTCGCGGATCAACTCGCCCCCCGGTTCTGAGAGCGGACCGTCCTGGTCATGGCCCAGGGCATAGCGGCCCACTCCGTAATGGGCGGGCCCGAGGGCCCGTAGACCCTGCTCCCAGGACTGCTCAAGATGCCCCGGAGTGCGGATCGAATCGGCTCCTTCCAGACTCAGGAGATAACCAATCGCACCCTCTGAAACGCCATCCTCCCACCGATCCAGCACCCTTCCCAAGGAGGCCTGATCCACGATCTTCTCCAACTCCCCCGCCTCCTCCATGGCGCGATACCAGGCCAGTTGTCCCTGCGTCTGGCTCCAGGCGATCTCGGGCGCGTTCCACCCCGAGGCCACCGCGCCCGGCTTCATGCAGCCGGCCAGCAGGGTAGCCACACACAGGCCGACCCCACCCCGCCGCATCTCCGGGAAGCACACCCCACCCCGGCCCCGCCCTCCCCGGTCGTTCAGACCCGCTTCTTCCCCCCGGATCTCGTCCAGCTCCCTGCGCAGGTCACGATTATAATCGATCGCGCCGAGCGACAGGTCGAGATGGGCATCGAAGATCAGTTTCATGGTCGTGTCGCTCAGATTGTCAGCCGCCGGTTGCGGGCCGTCACCTCCCAACTCTCCCCTGTAACCGCGCCATCACGAATCAGGAACGCTTCCTGGTAAAGCGCCACGGTGGGGCAGATGTGATGGGGCACTCCCAGATACGCCTCCCCCAGGGCATGGTGCCCGGGCGCTTCAACCTCCACCACGAGGTGTTCCTCACTGTGGTCAATGGCTCGCGCATCCTCAAGGCCGGGCAGGTGGACACGCTTTTCGAGCGGCCCCTCCGAGGCGATGGCCTTGTGCCCCAGGTCGAGGCAAAGACGGTTCGCTCCGGGCTTGCTCACGATGCGGGTGAGGACCACCGCCGCATTCTCGAAGGGTAGATCGGGATACGCCGTGCCGTAACCGTGGTCCCAGAAGAGCGCGGTCCCCGGACTGCATTGCCACCCACGCTCGCCGGCGTGGAACCCGAAGGTCGGTGAGCCGCCGCCCACCACCGCTGGAACGGAGTGCCCCGCCACGGCAAGAGCATCGAGAAGAACCTGGACAGACTCCATCGCCCCCGACCAGCTTTCCCGTCGGTCGGTCACTTTGGGCGCACGCACATGACCGTCGTAGGCATGCACCCCGCCGAAGCGGATGCCGTTGGCAGCGGAAATAGCCTCCGCCAGCGAGACCGCATCATCAACCGAACAGGTTCCCGTGCGCGCCATTCCGCAATCAAAGTCCACGAATGCCGCCAACTCCACCCCGGCCGCAAGACAGTGTGCGACCATACCCGGCAGCACGTCCGCGCTGTCCACCAGAAAGGCGAGGTGCACGTGGGGATAGGCCAAGGCCAACCGCACAAGCCGGTCCTGGCTGGGGCCCACCACCGGATAGGCCATGAGCACGTCCCGGGCCCCGGCCGCGAGGCACATCTCCACCTCCGCGATGGTGGAGGCCTTGAACTTGTCGATTCCCGCCTCCAGCTGGAGGCGCACCACCGCATCCATCTTGTGCGTCTTGACGTGCGGACGGAGCCGTTCCGGTCCTCCGCACAACTCGATCATACGTTCGATATTGGACTGCACCCGCCCGGGCCACACCAGCAGGGACGGCGAGGCAACCCGCTCCAAGCCGCTCACCTGGAACTGTTCGCACATTTCCGTTTCCTAGGAAGTGATCTCGATGATCATCTCGATCTCGACCGCGATGCCTCCAGGCAGCGTGTTGGAAGGCAGGGCGCTGCGCGCACCCACCCCGGTCTCCGTCCCATAGAGCTCCGCGAAGAGATCGCTGCATCCATTGATCACCTTGGGCTGATCCACAAAATCGTCGGTGGAGTTGACGAAGCCGAGGGTCTTCACCACCCGGACCACGCGATCGAGACTGCCCAGGGCATTGCGGATGGTGGCCAGGAGGGCCAGGCCGGTTTCCCTGGCCGCCGCATAACCACCTTCCACGTCCATGTCCTCCCCCACCCGGCCGGTGATCAGGCTGCCATCTTCCTTGAGCGGCCCATGGCCGGAGAGATACGCAAGGTTGCCCACGATCACGATCGGCTTGTAGACCCCCATCGGCTTGGGGGCGGGAGGAAGGGGCAATCCGAGTTCCTGAAGTTTTGCGTCTGCGCTCATCAGGAGAGAACGATAGCGATTGTGACCGAGGTGGCGATGCAGAATTGAACCGGCAGGATTGTGTCCCGGCCAGGTGATCACGTCCCGAAGTACTTCTCCACCAGTCCCCGCTCGGGTTCCCTTCCCTTCAGGCTCACCCAAATCACCACGATGAAGTTGACCAGCGAAGCCCAGATGAAGGGGTGGACGCTCAACCAGTTGAATTCCTTGAACTCCCCGAAGTGAACGAGTCCTATGAAATAGAAACCCAGCATGACGAGCCCCCCGCAGATCATGCCCGCCACCGCCGCCGGAGCGGTCATGCGCTTCCAGTAGAGGGCGAGGACGACGGGGGCGAGGAAGGTCGCCCCGAGACCCCCGGATGCGAACACGATCAGGGTCTGCAGAAGTTTGGGAGGGTTGAGGGCAAAAATGACCGCCAGAACTCCCACCCCCACGGTGGTCAGGCGGCTCAATCGGGCGATCGTCCGCTCGGAAACCTCGCCCTTCGCCTTCTGCTGGTAGACATCACGCACCACTCCTGAGGAAACGAGAAGGAGGAAGCTGTCCACGCTGGACATGATGGCGGCAAAGGGCGCGGCCACCAGGATGCCCGCCAACCACGGGATCCCCGCCCGTTCGGTCACCACCCTGGCCATCTCCGGCATGATCCGGTCGGCCTCCACTTCCATTCCCGGCAGGATGATGCGCGCGCTCGTGAAGATGATGACCAGCGGGAGGTAGATGAGGGTGAAGAAAATCGCCACGAAGAGGATGGAGCGTCGCAACACCACCGTGTCGCGAAAGGCCATCTGCCGGACCATGTAACTCGGCTGACCCGCTCCGGAGAAATTCCAGAAGGCGAAGAAACTGAGGGCCAGCATGACCGGGAGAAATCCCTGTGCGCCATCAGGACTCGGGCCATGCGGCGAGAGATAGATTCCCGCCTCTCCCGCGCCTGTCCTGTAGGGCTTGCGTGACCCATCGATGAGACTGCCGGTCACCTCGCTGGAAACCTTCCCGGCAAGCTGCGCCTTGTGTTCGTCGAAGGTAATAACGAGGACTTCCACCTCCAGTTGATCACCCTCAGGGGGCCTCCCGGGCTTCCCGTCCAGGCACAGGATTTCTCCCTCGATCGATCGGATCCAGTCTCCCTTCTTCAACTTCCCGGCTTCGGCTTCCTCCCCTGCATCGAACCGCACCCTGGCATACTCCGGGGGGATCTGCTTGGCCAGTTTCCCGGTGGCCCGGTCCAGCCCTCCCACCAGCGAAAGCGTCATGCCCAACAGGATGAGCACCCCGATCACCATGACCAGTCCCTGCAGGATATCGGTCCACACCACCGCGCGAAACCCGCCGTAGGCGGTGTAGG
>DMYM01000065.1 GCA_003483645.1 Verrucomicrobiales bacterium | reverse complement strand
TGGTGAATGCAGCCCTGGCGGCCGTGCAATTCCTGCCCAATGGCATCTCCCCGGTTGTCATTGATGTCCTTGTTGATGATGGTGACGAAGACGGGAGTGGCCCACTCACGGGTGCGATCACGGTTGCTACTCTCGCGGCTGGGGATTCGGACGGTGATGGAATCCCGGACGATTACGAACTCGCGAACGGCCTCAACCCGAACGATCCCGCTGATGCCGGGAGCGATAGTGATAACGACAGCTGGGATGCTCTTTCCGAGTATCTCATGGGAACCAGCGCCAGCGATGGAAGTGAACGACCGGTGTTCGAGGTCGTCCACGTAAGCGACACGCAGGTTGAGATCACCTATGGGCCGATCCTTGCGGGACGGACCTACGAGGTGCTCTCCTCCACCAGTGGGCTTCCCGGGGCGCCGGCCATGGACAGCTTCACCGCAGCGGCGGATGGCGCCGCCAACACCGCCACCGACACCACTGGCGGGGAAGCCCGGGAGATCTACCGCCTGCTAGTGACGGTTCCTGCTCCGTAAAGGGGCATATCCACTTCGCAGATTTTCCTGCCAGGTTCCCGTCGTGGAACCCTGGCGGGGAAGGGGCTGAGCTCTGTTCCTTCCAGTCCCTCAAGGTCTGGTCACCCGCAGGCGGAGGAAGGCCCGGTCCGGCCCGTCCGGGAGGGGAGTGGTCGCACGGTAGACCACGAGGGCGGTGCCCTGCAGGGGGTCTCGAATGATGGCAGTGCGTTCGAATCCCGTGAGGGCCTCCCAGGAGGCCAGGTCGCTGGTCCGCTCGAGGGTTGTCCCGAGATCGGAAGCGAGCAGATTGAGCCGTATGGTCACGGTGAGATGTCCCGTCTGGTCAAGGGCCAGGAGGGGACTTCCCGTGTCAGGCCCCGGGATGGAATCACTGCTTCCGGTTGCATACTCCAGGAGGGCTGCGAGACCGTCCTGATCGTCATCGGCGGAGGGATCGCCGCTGAAGGTGGTGCGGTGGGATCTTCCCGGGGTTCCCATGGATTCGGAACTGTTGCGCCAGTTCAGGGCGTCGCTGGGATCGCTGGCAGGATCGTGGCGCCGCAGCACCAAACTGCGGCCTGCCCCGTCGGCTTGGGCGGGCCACTGGGGGCCGTCATTGTAGGTGAAATCCAGCAGGATATTGCCGAGAGAGTCTTCGATGACAAGTTGTTCGCCGTCGTTGTCGAGTAGGCCCGCATACTCGCCCACCACGGGAAGGTCGCTACCGTAGGTTGCTTCAAAGGCGGTCCGGTTGGAGACCAGGAGCAGATGTTCTCCCGGGGCGAGGCGGGTGTTGAAGGGAAAGGTGAAGGCGATTCCCGTGATGAATTCCACCTGGCCCAGTTCGATGGTTTCCGTGTCCGAGTGGTTGACCAGTTCCACAAACTCAAGGTCCTCGGACGGTCCGGGCGGGTTGTACATGAGCTCGGAAAGAGCAAGAGTGGATGAGTCCGCGAGAGTGCCGGCGAGGAAACAGGCTTCGTTCAGGGCCGACCATTCCGTGCCCTTGAGGACGCGGGCCCGCAGGAGGGCGCTCCCGGTGAAGAGGGGGGGGTCAGTGTAGGGGACGGCACTTGGGGAGACTGAATTACCATCTGCGTCGGGATCACGGGGGTCGGAGCCGTCCATGGTGTAGTAGATGGTGCCATCCGGGTTGGGATTGCTGATGGTGAGCGCCTGTCCCAGTGCCACGTTGCCCCCGTGCTGGCGAAAGCGGGGGGCATTGGTGGCGGGATAGAGACCGCGGCTGCGCAGCTGCCCCAGGAGCACGCCGCTACGCCGGGGGATGTAGGTGCGGAGAATCCAGGACTGGTTCTCCAGGTAGTGGTCGTTCCTGGTGTAGCGATCAAAGTCCGATTGCGGCCATCGTCCGGGGTCGACGTCGTAGCGGAAATCACCCCAGCGTGCGGATTCCGCCACCACGGCCCGGTCCATCAGGTCCGAGCGGGCCCTCCAGATCGCCCCGGCGGTCGCTGGCGAGAGGGCTCCGCCATTGAAGAGATGCCGATGGGTGCGGTCGGCGAAGCGCATGAGATATTCGGGGTTGGCAACGAGATCCTGGTGCAGACCGCTGGGGCGCCCCGTTCCGTTGCGGCCGGTCACGTTGGTGTTGAGGGCGTTGGAAAGAGGCTGCGGATTGTTGATGACACCGGCTCCATTCGGCGAAATGGCGAATTCCGAATCCCAGGGCAGCATGAGGTAGCCGGCGCCCCTCCTGCGCTTCCGGGCCGCCCGCCAGTTGTGTCCGTCCCAGTCGGTGTTTCCCACGAAAAAGTTGAGCAGCATGTAGTCGATGAGGGAATCGACGTCGAGGTAGTCCTGGATCGCGGCGTAACGGGCGGGATCGGCAATATTACCGTTGGCAATCGCGATCATGGTGTTCCAGGCCGCCGTGTCGCCACTGCGGGGCTGGCCGGAGCTGAGAGCATCGTAGTCTTCGCTCTCTCCGCCGAAGTAGGAAGCCATGAAGTTTCCGTCCGGGCGTTCGTGCACATGGTAGAGACCCCAGTAAAGTCCGTTGAGGTAGAGGTGAACCCATCGCCCGTGCGTGCCAGGTTGCCCCATGGCGAGGTAGAGGTCGTTCACCCACTGGTCCCGGTTATACTGAGCGTGGCGGGCCTGGTAGTAGTGCCGGTGCGTCCAGGCGAAATTGAATCCCGCCCGTAGTTGGAGAAAATCGAATTCCTCGACCGCCGACTCACCGAAGGGAGCATCCTTGAAGAGAGGATAGTTCAGTTTCCCGGATCCGTAGTCCCGGCGGAAGCGCAGGCTCAGGCTGTGCTTGGGGATGTCGGGGTTGCGGCTGCTCCCGCCCTGGATCCGCATGCCGGCATTGATCTGGAAGCCCGGTTCGGAGCCATCCGGGCTGATGAACTCGGCTGAGACCGACCGCTCCCAGGCCTCTCCCTGGCTCTGCGGGTTCTGGTAGATCCCCGAGGTTCCGAACATTTCGTCAGGGTCGATCGCAATGGAGAGGGTGGGGAAGGCCTTGAGGGCTTCCAGCATCTGAGGGCCGTCGAGGGGATGGCTCACCACCTCGGGATCCATGTGGTAGTGGGCGGGTTTGCCGGCCCAGGTGCGGGGATAGCCGCGGATGACGGCGGGTTGCCGGACGACATCCTCAAGAAAGAGATAGGTCTGGGTGTCGATGTTGGTGGGGGCGAGTCCTTCCTTGAAGGCGGCCGCCCGGAGGGTGGTGGTGGTGTCGATGGTCAACGGGGTGTGGTAGAGCGTGCCGTTGGCAGGGGAGGGCTCGGTTCCGTCGGTGGTGTAGTAGATCCCGGCATCCGGGGTGGCGGTCGTGATCGCTACCGAAATTGCGGTCTCGTAGAATCCCCGGTCCATGCTGAAGGTGGTGTCCTCCACAAAACCGATTACGCCTCCGCCCTCGTTGGGCGCTCCCGGGGTGGGAGCGAGGAAGAAACCGTTGAGGCCGTAGGCCACGTCTTCCTTCTGCTCCGGATACCCGGGGGAAAACCCGCTCACCACGGTTGCTCCATCGGGAGCCACCAGGGCAAGGTAGTCTCCAGCCGAGCGAAGCGCGAAGTTGGTGTGCAGGTTGCCGCCTGCATCGACGTAGTCATTGCGGTCCTGTTGGGAGGCGAAGACCACGAGGTAGCCGCCGCCGGGCACGAGAGTAGCGGCTGGAAAGGGCCAGCGGGTGGGTTCCGAAGCATCGTCGGTCAAAAAATAGTCCTCCAGATCGAGGGGGACGAGGTTGGGATTGTGGATCTCTATCCAGTCGGGGTTGTTCCCGTCTCCGTCGAGCAGACTCGCCCGGTTGAGCGCCACAAACTCGCTGATGACCGGGGGCAGCAGTTGTCCGCCCACGACGACCTGAAGGCCGGCGCTGGCCGTGCCCTCACCATTGGCGGCGGTCAGGGTGTAGAAGGTGGTTTTTTCCGGGGTGAGTTCGAGGGAGCCTCTGCCGTCCGCCGTCTGATTGTCGACCGGTCCGATTCCGGGTGCGATCGAGAGTGTATCCGCGTTGCTTGCATCCCAGGAAAGGGTGACCGGCGAGCCCGGGGTGAGGGATGAAGCACTGGTTGTGAAACTGTTGATGAGAGGCAGGGGTGCCGGGGGATCAAGGGCCAGCGCGCCCTGGTTGCAGACGGTGGCCAGATCCTCATCCGAGAGGATTCCGAAGTGATCGCCGGTCTGGAAGATGGCGAAGTCGTCGAGGGCTCCGCCAAAATCGTTGGAACCCGATGCGGCGGCGTCGTCGGCCGCGAGGAAGGCGCCGTTGGAGTGAAGGTCGATCGGTCCGGTGCCGAGGGAGGCTGGAGACCTGGTGGCGGCGGTGATGGCGGCGGT
>DMYM01000431.1 GCA_003483645.1 Verrucomicrobiales bacterium | reverse complement strand
GAGCCAGTGACGTCCCCAGCGTTCCCCGTAATGGGGTGAAGCAAGAAGGCGATTGACGAGTCCAAGGTAGGCCTGATCCGGACCCTGGTCATGTACCGCAGACTCGAAGCGTTCGATTTCCCCGAGGGTCGGGGGGAGGCCGGTGAGGTCAAGGGTGAGGCGGCGGAGAAGGGTGAGAGGGGCTGCCCGGGAGTTGGGTTCCAGTCCCGCCGCCCGCAGGGGACCGCTCACGAATCGGTCGATCTCGTTGTGACCCCAGCCATCCTGTGAGGGAGAAGGCAGACCGGGTTTCCGCAGTTCCTGAAAGGACCAGTGGAGTTTCTCCCCGCCCACGAGACTCCCTGCCGTCGTGAACACGAGGCAGAGAACCGTGACGGGGGGGCAGGGCTTCATGGGGGCGAACTCGGGAACAGTTTAAGTCAGCTCGGAGGAATTCTACAGCGCGACAGCACCGTTGTCGTCACCTGAACATTTTCCCGCATTTTACGGATCGACCCACCCTGATTGGTTTGCGTTGGCTGCGAGTCACTTCATGTAGTGACAGATCGGGGTAAAACCGGGGAAAATGGGATCCTGGCACGAAATTTGAATATTTTGGACTGAATTACCACCGTAGGATTATATGGGCACGTCGCGCGGTTGTTGCCAGCGGCGGCCGAGTTCGGTAAACTCTGCGCCCCTCGACAGTTCACCGATCCTTACCATGTCGCACACCATGCTCCCTCAGATTGCTCCCTGCTTCGTGAGTCACAATATGGCCCTGGGAGGGGCCCAGACTGCGGTCTTGCGTTACATTGAAACGTTGCCGGAGTGGGTTCGTGATCGCACCACCCTCTATTGCCAGTCCCATGACACGCCGCTTCTCGACAGGGCAGTTGAGAACGGGTTCGCGTGTGGCGAGATCACCCGGGTGGCACCCAATGACCCGAGTGCGTGGTTCTTGAGCTATGGCAACCTCGAGGGCCTGCCGGAGAGACCGACCTCGCTGGTGCTCCATTCATGGGACGAGGCGGGTTGGCGTTATTTCAGCAAGGCGTATGCGGGTCGTCGGGGAATGACGGTGGCGGGTGTTTCTCAAAAGGTGATGGATCGCTACGGGCAGTGGATTGACGAGAATGATCATGTTGATGGGGGGATTCTCCCTCCGCCGGTGACCGAGTTCTGCATGGTGAAGGGAAATTACGATCCCCAGGGACGCATCGTGGTGGGCTGGATGGGACGGCCACTTGAAGACAAGGGGTTGATGACCCTGCCCTACCTCCTCGCCGAAAACCCACGTCTTGTGGTGCGGGCCTGGACCGGCGCTGAAACCGCGGGCCTGGACTACACGCTCCGGGTGCAGAGTGAAGCGATGGAGGCCGTCATGAAACTGGCGCGCAAGCTGGGGGTGATGGATCGGTTCGATATCCGGCCGCTCGACTTCAATGCCCTGAGTTATCGCCATCGTTTGGAGGGTTGCCACGTCCTGCTGGGCAACAGCCGGAAGGAAGGATTCCTCCTCACCGCCGCCGAAGCCCTGAGCTGCAGCATCCCGGTAGTGGTGACGAAAACGTGTGGCATCGCGGATTTCATCAGGAACGGCCAGAATGGTTACCTCATCGACTGGAACGACAATCCCAGGCGACTGGCGAAGGTGGCGCACCGTGCCATCCTCAAGGCGGCCAGGCTCGACCCGGTCAAGTGCCTCGCCTCCATGGATCAGCTCTCGCTTGGTTCCAACTACGCTCGCTCCTATCGCCCGGTCCTGGCGAGGCTCACTCATACCGGGCTGCAGCATGAAGACGCACGCGTGACTTTTGGCGTTCGCATCCACGACGGGGTGGACGTTTCCTATCTTGACGAAGCTATCAACAGTATCGCGACCCAGACCTGCCGCAGGTTCAAGACTGTTCTCCTGGTCGATGGCCCGTGGTCGCTGGGCGAGAAACTGGCCGCACGTTATGACCTGCCGCTGATATGCACTGGTCTCGAGGCCGACATCGAACATTGCAGCTGGCTGCATCGGCAGGCTCTCGAACGTTGCGAAACGGAGTTTTACAAACCCCTCGACTACGACGATCAGCTCCTGCCCACCTACCTTGAGCGGGCGGTCCAGACCCTTGATCAGAAGGGGGTGGATGTTTACGGCTGCCTTCTCAACACCCTGCAGGAAGGAGAGATCACCCCGCGCCTGCACTGGCCCAACAAGCCGTTGGAGACCATGTTCACCGGCAACTCGGACGACAATATGCTGCCGCATTCGTCGGTCACCATGCGGACGAAGATTGCGCTCAAGGCGGGCAACTACCAGGAGCGCGCGGTGGGTCTCGGGGCCGACGACTATCATCTCTGGCACCGCATTTTCAAGGCGGGTGGCGAGTTCTTCCGCGATGACGAGGTGCGCAACGTGATCTACCGCATCCACGACAGGAACTCGCTCGTCATTCGCCGGGAGCGCTTCGGACACCCCAACAAGCGCAAGCAGCTTCTGGCTGGTGCCGCGGCCGCTGGTATTGCGGCCATGCCGCTGGCGGCGGAAGTGGAAGGACAGGACGATCGTCAGGTGCCTGTGGTAGCTCCTGCCAGTCCGGACCGGGTGGACCCGCCTCACTCCTAGGTGCGGACGCCTTCCCTTTCACTCCGGCGGGATCCGACAATGGACGGTCCGGGTAGTGTGTCTCTTGCATAAGATGAAAACCTGGGATCTCACCACCCTCGGTTCGACGATGTTGAGCCTCACCACCGAATCGGGTGCCCCTCTCCTCTCAAGCGAGGGAATCCGTCTCGACATTGCGGGGGCGGAGTCCAACTGCGCGATTGCGCTCGCGCGACTAGGGAAGCGGGTGGCCTGGCATTCCAAGGTGGCACGCACATCCCTCGGGGAGCGCATCGTCTCGGGAATTCGCGCCCACGGCGTGGATGTCTCCTCCGTCTTCTGGAGCGAGAGTGGGCGTAACGAACAGATGTGGGTGGAGGCCGGGCTTGGCGGGAACCGGACGATGGTCACATACGACCGGGCCGGGGCGGCGGTGGAATCGTTCAAGATCCAGGAAGTAGACCTGGCTGCTCTGCAGCAAAGCACCTTCTTTCATGCCACCGGGATCACCCCGGCCCTCTCGGAGGACTGCCGGCACACCGTGCTGGAAGCGGTGCAGCTGGCACGCAAGGCCGGGGTGCGGGTCTCCTTCGATGTGAATTATCGTGCCAAGCTCTGGGAGCCGGCCCGGGCCCGCGAGGTTCTTTCCACCATCATCAGCGGAATTGACGTGCTCTTCATCGGGCAGGACGACCTGGGGACGGTATGGGAACGCACGGGAGATCCCGACGACGAATTGCACCGCCTCCAGAATGACTTTGGAATTGCCAATGTGATCCTCACCCGGGGTTCGCTTGGGGCCCGGGCCCTACTGGACGACTATTTGTGTGACCACGGGGCCTTCCCGTCCGAGGTGGTCAGCCCGATCGGGGCCGGGGATGCCTTTGCAGCCGGTGTGCTCTACTCGCTTCTGGAGGACGAGGTGGATCTTGCCCTGAAAAGAGGCTGTGCCATGGCAGCACTGGCCCGGGAGTCACGGAGTGACTACGTGGTGGGCGGTAACGAGGGGTTGGAGGTCAGGATGGGGGAAGAGGGAGACAAGAATCTTTCCCGGTAGCAGTTGGAGCGACTCCACCGGGCGCTCAATGGTAAGACGGATTCTTCTGTTCGGCCCTGGCTTGGCCTCGTAGCGGATTCATGTGACGGGAGTCGATGCTCCAACAGCTTGACCTCAAGCCCTGAAATTCATCGAATACCATCAATGAAAGCCAACCTGTCTCGTCGGCGATTTCTGGGAACATCCGCTTCAGTTGTCGGTCCCTTGATCCTGCCCAGCGGTTCGCTCTTCGGGCGCAAGGTTTCCCCAAACGAAAAGCTTAATATCGGTGTGATTGGTGCGGGTGGCAAGGGAACCGCGGACAGTGAGGGCGTAATGAGCGAAAATATTGTCGCGCTCTGTGATGTCGATGAACGGACGTTGCGCGCCCGGAAGGGGAGGTTTCCCAAGGCGCAGACCTTCAGCGACTACCGTGTGATGCTGGAGAAGGTCGGCGACAAGCTCGATGCGGTGACGGTCAGTACACCGGATCATCATCACTTCCCGGCCAGCATGCTGGCAATGCAGCTGGGGTTGCACGTCTACGTGCAGAAGCCGCTCGCGCACAGTGTCTGGCAGGCCCGTGAAATGCTGAAGCTGTCCCGGGAAAAGAAAGTCATCACGCAGATGGGCAACCAGGGGCACTCCTACAGCAGCACGCGCAAGCTGGTGGAAGTGGTGCGGTCCGGAATCATCGGGGAGGTGAAGGAGGCACACGTGTGGACCGACCGACCGATCTGGCCGCAGGGGATGGATCGGCCCAAGGGTTCCAAGCCGGTGCCCGAGTATCTCGACTGGGATCTGTGGCTGGGAGCCGCCCCGGAGCGCCCCTATCACGACGGTTACCATCCCTTCAAATGGCGCGGTTTCTGGGACTTCGGGACGGGAGCGCTTGGTGACATGGGTTGCCACAACATGGATGCCGCCTTCTGGGCCCTGGACCTTGGTGCGCCCACCAGCGTGATGGCCGACGTCTCGGGTGTGAACAAGGATACCGCGCCGAAGTGGAGCGTGATTCGTTATGAGTTTCCCGCTCGGGGTGAAAAGCCGCCGGTGAGCCTGACCTGGTACGATGGAGGCAAGAAGCCGAGCCCTGACATCATAGGGGAGAAGAGTCTGCCGAAGAATGGCAGCCTCATCGTCGGTTCAAAGGCTACCATCGCCTTCCGTGAGTGGAACCCGAATGGCTTCCGCGTGCTGGCGGAGGGTAAGGAGTTGAATTATGAGGATCCCGATCCGGTCTTCCCGCGGGTGGGAGACAACCCCTATAAGGAGTGGATAAAGGCCTGCAAGGGAGGCTCTCTCTGCCTTTCGAATTTCGAATACTCGGTTCCGCTTACCGAGATGGTCCTGCTGGGTAACGTGGCCTTGCGTAGTAGCAGGAAAATTGAGTGGGACGCGGAGAACCTGAAAGCCAGGGGGAACCCGGAAGCCGATCAGCTCATCAGGAGCGAACCGCGGAGGGGGTGGGGTGTTTGATGGATTTCAGGATTGAGATCTCCGATTGGAGAGAATCTGCATTGGAAGATCTTCGGACTGGGATTTGTGCTCGCACGATCACGCTGCTGCCTTGAGATGAAGGGGACATCGCGGTAGAGTTCCGGCCGTATCATTCGGAACATAAGATGGCCATTAACGATCCAGATGACGATATTGCCGATGTGCCGATGTCTCAGGCACTTCGCGGGGTGCGGGATGGGGGGGCGCAAGAAAAGCTGAAAGAGGGAGGAGAGGATCCGGGTGAACCTGCGTCCCCCGTGGATGCAAGTCCCCTACGACGGGAATTCTTAAGTATCGCGCTCGGGGGTGCGATCGTGGCGGCGCCCACCGTGGTAGGGCTGCGGGTGGTGCTCAGTCCGCTCTTCAGCAGGAAGGCGGGCGGGATCGTGGCGCGTCTGACAACCCTGGACAGCCTGGAAGTGGGTGGGCCTCCTCAGGCCTTCAAGGTGATCGCGGACAAGACCGATGCCTGGACCACCTACAAGGATCTTCCGCTGGGGCTGGTCTATGCCCAGCGTTTCGCGGAGAAGAAGGTCGTGGTCTTCAGTGCGAGTTGCCCGCATGCCGGATGTGCAGTGGAGTACCGCAGGGAAGGTGCTCATGGTGCACATTACTACTGCCCCTGTCACGAGAGCAGCTTCCGGACGGATGGCAGCCTGGCTCCTGATAACACTCAGGCCAAGCGTGGTCTCGATGAACTGGAAGTGGACCAGGAGAAGCTGGAGAAGGGGGAAGTCTGGGTACGCTTCCAGAAATTCAAGGCCGGCATCACCGAAAAGAAGGCGGTCTCATGACCTGCGCAACCCCTGATTCCCTGCCGCGATGAAGTCCTTGCTGAACTGGCTCGACAACCGTACCGGCATCCGGCGACTCACCCGCGAGGCGCTCTTTGAGAATATTCCTGGCGGGGCGCGCTGGCGCTATGTGTGGGGGAGCACCCTGACCTTTGCCATCCTGGTCGAGTTCATTACGGGGATCATGCTCTGGATGTTCTACAGTCCGAGCGCGAACTCGGCGTGGGAGAGCGTGTATCATCTCCAGGAGAACGTGAAAGGCGGCGACTGGCTACGGGGGATCCATCACTGGACTGCACAGTTCATGATCGTGCTGTTGGTTCTTCACCTGGTGCAGGTGGTGGTGGA
Source organism: Verrucomicrobiales bacterium (assembly GCA_003483645.1). GTDB lineage: Bacteria > Verrucomicrobiota > Verrucomicrobiia > Verrucomicrobiales > Akkermansiaceae > Roseibacillus_B. Next base: position 21,630 of record DMYM01000431.1, on the reverse strand, counting down.
CGGAGCCTACAAGGCCCCGCGAGAATTCAACTTCTGGTTTGGGCTCGCTCTCCTGGGATTGACGATGGGTCTCGGGCTCACCGGCTACCTTCTGCCCTGGGATCAGAAAGGATACTGGGCTACCGAGGTAGCCACCAACATTGTGGGGAACACGCCCCTCATCGGAGATTACCTCAAGCCCCTTCTCATCGGCGGAAACGAGGCGGGACATCATACCCTCACCCGTTTCTTTGCCCTGCATGCCGGGGTGCTGCCGGCCCTTTTGATCGGTCTCATTGTTCTGCATATCTACCTTTTCAGGAAGCACGGGATCACACCCGCAGCACACAAGACAGCTGCTTCCACCCGTCACTTCTGGTGGGTGTCGTGCTTCACGATGGGCTTTGCCATGACGATGGTTGGCATCAACTGGAGGGCCTTTCCGGAGGAATCCAGGCCGATGGTGGGAATCGTGCCCGGAGTGATCACGGTTCTCTGCCTGTTGCGGGTGCTCTATCTCTACGTGCGCAAGAGGGGACTGGAGGAAGAGGACGACGTCCGCCCCCGTCGCGGTGACGCCTATTTCTGGCCGGACCAGGTCCTGCGCGATGCCATTGCCTGTGCGGTGGTGATGGGTGGGGTCCTCTTTTTTGTGGGTCAGGTTGGGACGGAGCTGAGCGCGCCCGCTGATCCGTCGGAAAACTATTCCGCAGCTCGCCCGGACTGGTATTTCATGGCCCTCTTTGCCCTGCTCAAGGACTTCGACCTGATCACGGGGGCTTTCGTCATTCCCGGCGTCGTGGCGACGGTTGTCTTCCTCATGCCCTTCATTGGCCGCAAGCGTGTCGGGCACATGTTCAATCTCGTCTTCCTCGTGGTAGTGCTGGGAGGCTTCGTGCATTACACGCTGGCGGCCTTTACGCATGACTGGACGAGTGCCGGGCACCAGGCCGCGGTGGCGGTAGCCCATCGTGAAGCCGACCGGGTCAGGGTCCTGGCCAAGTCGCCCGACGGAATCCCGCCGGAGGGGGCGATCAGCCTGCTGCGCAACGACCCGCTTATCCAGGGCCCGAAGCTTTTCGCGAAGAACTGCGCCTCCTGCCATGGTTACGGCGGACACGATGGGATGGATCAGCAGAGGAAGAATCAACAGAGCGCTTCCGATTTGAAGGGCTTCGCGGGGCGTGAGTGGTCCAGGAAGATTCTGAATGCGGAGTCCTTCGCGCATCCCGATTTCCTGGGTGCGACCAAGCTTATCGAAGGCAGCAAGATGTTGAAGTTTCTCAAGGGTGACAGCTTTGGGGCTCTTCCTTCGGAAGAGGTTCACGCGATAGGGGTGGCTCTTTCCGCCGAAGCCCAGTTAAAGGCCCAGCGAGCAATCGATGCGGCTGATGTCGATCTTATCGAGGAAGGTCGCGAATTGCTTTCGATTGAATGCACCGACTGTCATGTCTACCACGGAGAAGGAGAGAAGGGCATCGATCTGACGGGCTATGGCAACCGGGAGTGGCAAATTTCCTTCATCAGGAATCCCTCCCACAAGCGTTTCTACGGGAAGCGAAATGAGCGCATGTCCATCTTTGGTCCGAAGTATAAGGAGGATGGCTCTCTTGAGCGCCCCGCTCAACTCAGTGACCAGGAAATCGGCTTCATCGTCGATTGGCTGCGCGGCGAGTGGTATGAGCCGCCGCAGGACGAAGGAACGGAGGGCGGATCAGAGGGGGAGGAACTGACCGAGGATGACAAACCGGAGGAGAAACTGCCTCCTGCAGGTTGAAGCCGCTTTAAGGGGAGGATCCGCTCCAAAGCGTCGACACTTTTGTCGATTCGTGCAGAAATGAGTCATGGCTACGGACAAGGAAGGAAAGCCCCTCGGATTCCTTAAGACAACACTGATGGGTGCCGTGCTGGTGGTAGTCCCGGTTGGAATTATCGGATTTTCTCTCTGGCAGATCACCTCTCTCTTCAGGTCGCTCCTGCTCCCCGTGGTGGAGAAGCTTCCCTTTGACTCGGTCTTCATGCGCTACTCGGTAATCGCCATGGCCCTGTTGTCAGTAGTGCTGCTCTGCTACTTCACCGGGGTTGCGGTCAGGACGCGGTGGGGATCAGCGATGCGGGGCTGGATCGAGCGCTTTCTTCTCGAGCGTATTCCGGGATACAGTATTGTCCGGACCCTGATTCACCAGTATCTCGGGCATGAGGAAGAACGACAGTTTCGTCCCGTGCTGGTGGATCTCTACGGCTCCGACTCGCGGGCGGTTGGATTTGAAATCGAAAAGTTGGCCGACGGGAAAGTGGCGGTCTTCCTGCCCTCGGTGCCGGCCGCCACTATCGGACAGGTGCAGTTGGTTCCCCGCGAACGAGTCCACCCCCTGCAGGCCTCCATGCACGCCACCCTGGAAGCGCTCACCATGTTCGGGATCGGATCGTCGAAACTGGTTGGTAAAGGTCCGGATGCCGACGCTGGGCAGGAGGAAAAGGAGATTTCTCCTGATCCCGGTTAAGGGGTAACTGGAGGCTGGATCCAGTCACCGGGGGCAGGTTGGAGCGGAGGGACATCGGTATCAGGCGCTCCGGACGGGTCCGGTCAGGAGAAGAGCCCGGCCATGGGTTTCCCGTGATACAGGAAGTGCGGACGTTGCTCGGGGTCGTGCCATCTGATGCTGGGGGGCAGGCCCAGGGCGTCGTAAATGGTGGCGGCCAGATCTTCCGGCTTCTGGGGATCACGGGCAGGGAATTCGCCCTTCTGGTCGGAGGAACCGATTACCCGTCCGCCCTCTACACCGCCCCCGGCGAAGAAAACGGTCTGGACCGCCCCCCAGTGATCGCGGCCAGGGAGCTTGGCCTTGGGGATCTTGAAGATGCGCGGGGTGCGCCCGAACTCGCTGGCCATCACCACGAGGGTGTTCTCCAGCAGTCCACGTTCGCCGAGGTCGTCAAGGAGGGCCGAGACGGCACGGTCCATCGGGGGGAGGAGGTAGTTCCGGAGATTGGGGAAAGCGGCCTGGTGAGTGTCCCAGGCTTCATTGTTGCCGAGGTTGACCTGTACCAGGCGCACCCCGGCCTCGACCAGTTGGCGGGCGAGAAGGAGAGACCAGCCGAAGGAATTCCGTCCATAGCGTTCCTGTAATGCGGGATCGGCGGAGTGCACATCGAAGGCATCCTTGACGGTGGGATCCAACAGGAGGTTGGCCACCATCTCCTGATAACGGTCGAGTTGATGGGTTTCGCCGGCCTTCTCAAGGTGAACGCTCTGCTGATTGAGATTTTCAAGGAGGCTCACCCGATCGCGCAGGCGGCGGAAGTCCAACCCCTCCGGAAGCGAAAAGGTGGGAGAATCGAAACTGTGGTTGCTGCCGTCTTCTTTTCCCCGGGCGTGGTGGAAAAGGTAGTCCGGATAGGCGCCGTAGGAGTTCGGGTCAAATCGGGAGGCTTCAATCCAGAAGGGCTCCTTCTTGGCACCCAGTTGACCGGCAAACTGCCCGGGAATGATGCGGCCGGTGCGATGCTTGATCTTGTCGGGGAGAACAATCGCGGGAGGGAGGTTGCCACGTCGGGGAAGCAGCTCGTTTGCCAGGGCTGCGAGGGATGGCCAATCGCTCTCCTGTGGCTTGCTGGGGCTGAAGTTGGGCGGTATTTCGCTACGCCCGGTGAGCATGATGTGATGGCCCTGCGAGTGTTCGTTCGAGGGGTGGGTCAGAGAGCGGCAGAGCGACCACATCTCACTGCGCCTGGCCAATTCGGGGAGGTGCTCGCAGATATGGAGACCCGGGGTCCTGGTCCTGATGGGACTGAACTCCCCACGGATCTCGCGAGGCGCCTCCGGCTTCATGTCGAAGGACTCGTGCTGGGCGAGTCCACCGGAGAGGAAGATGTAGATGACGTTACGGGCCCTGGCGCTGCTGGTTCTGGTCCCTGCGGCTGCCAGCGAGCGGATCAGCCCCAGGTGGTTCATCCCCAGCCCCATGAGACCGATGGAACCCGCCTGCAGGACGGTGCGGCGGGTGGGATGATAATGCGGAAGTCGGGACATGTCCGCGAAGGTGATTCTGCAGTATCGAGCGTGGAAGGAGAGGTGTAAAGCTGAGAAGGGCAGTTTCAGTGAGCCGCCAGCAGTGAACAGTTTCCAGACCCTGACCTGCCCGGTCTGTTCAATGACGATTCATTCCCGCCGTGACCATGCCCGGGACGGTTGGTATCCGGCGGACGCCTGCCCTCCGGTAATCCTCACGTAAGGATATCCTTCAGCACGTGACCGTGGATATCAGTGAGGCGGAAGTCGCGTCCCTGGTAGCGGTAGGTGAGGCGGCGGTGGTTGATACCCAGAAGATGCAGGATAGTGGCGTTGCGGTCGTGGATGTGCATGGTGCCGGGAGTCCACTTGTCCTTCTCGGGCTTGGGTAACATGGGGGTTCCGTCGGGGTTGGCGATATTGTAGCCGTAGTCATCGCTCTTTCCGTAGGTGGTGCCGGGCTTGATGCCGCCTCCGGCCATCCAGGTGGTAAAGCAGCGGGGGTGATGATCGCGTCCGTAGTTTTCCTTGGTGAGTTTGCCCTGGCAGTAGGAGGTGCGGCCGAATTCTCCGCCCCAGACGACGAGGGTTTCATCGAGCATCCCGCGCTGTTTCAAGTCGGTGATGAGGGCGTAGCAGGCGCGGTCGATGTCCCTGCACTGGGATTCGTGCTCGCGGGGCAGGCCACCGTGGGCATCCCAGCCGCGGTGGAAGATCTGGATGTTGCGGACCTCTCGCTCGGCGAGACGGCGGGCATTGAGACAGCAGGCCGCGAAGGTGCCGGCCTGGCGTGCCTCCTCGCCGTAGAGTTCGAAGGTCTTGTCGCTTTCCTTGGTGAGATCCATCAGTTCAGGGACGGAAGTCTGCATGCGGAAGGCCATCTCGTGCTGCTTGATGCGGGCGAGGGTCTGGGGATCGAGGGACTTCTCGTGCTGGCTCCTGTTGAGGGCAGCGAGGGTGTCGAGCTGGGCGCGGCGATCCTCGCGGGAGGTGCCCTTGGGATTGCTGAGGTAGAGGACCGGATCGCCCTGGCTGCGGAGGAGCACACCCTGGTGCTCGGCAGGCAGGAAGCCGGGACCCCAGAGACGGTTGAAGAGGCTTTGCTCGGGGAAGCTGGTTTTGGCATGCATGACGATGTAGCCGGGCAGGTCCTCGTTCATGTTGCCCAGTCCGTAGCTGAGCCAGGCGCCCAGGCTGGGACGCCCGGGGATCTGGCTACCGGTCTGGATGTAGGTGATGGCGGGATCGTGGTTGATGGCCTCGGTGTAGGTGCTGTTCACCACGCAGAGCTCCTTGGCGACCTTGGCGGTATGGGGAAGCAGCTCGCTTGCCCACAGGCCCTCCTGGTTGTTTTCATGCTTGGTAAACTTGTACTTGGAAGGGCAGACCGGGTGCGTTTTCTGCCCGGCGGTCATCCCCGTGATCCGTTGTCCGTCGCGGATGTGCTTGGGCAGGTCCTGGCCGAACATCTCACGCATCCTGGGCTTGTAGTCCCAGGTGTCGAGGTGGCTGGGCCCCCCGCTCATGAAGAGATAGATGACGCGCTTGGCAGTAGCACGATGGTGAATTCCGCCATTGAGGGCGGCCTTTCCCTCGGCCGCCAGCAATTCGTGGGGCAGCATCTGTGCCATGGCCGCGGTTCCCAGCCCGAGGGCGGAGCGCCCAAAGAGCTGGCGGCGTGTGATGGAGAGTTGGTGGTCGTGAAGATTCATGTCAGGGCATGGTTTTCAGTTTCTGGAGTGTGGGCGGAAGAGTCAGTGGAGCAGGAGCGCCACATCGCTTGCCAGTACCGTAGTCGCCACCTGGCTCCAGGCTGCCACCTCGGCGGGGTTGAGAGCTTCGTTACGGGGAGAGTTGCCGGTGGAGAGGAGGGCAAGGGCATCTTCCTTCGCGGACTGGTAGCGGGTCTGCATCTTTTCCAGCAGGACGTCACAGGCTTTTCTCTCGGCGTCGTTGGGCGTCCGACTGGCCACCAGGGTGAAGAGGAGATCCAGACGACTGTCGTCGTCCTTGGCCTCGGTAACAAGGCGCTCCGCCAGGATGCGGGACATTTCAATGCGCTGCGTTTCATTGAGAAGGCCCAGTGACTGCAGGGAAGTGTTGGTGCGCGAGCGGCGGACACAACTCGACTCGCGGTCAGGGGCGTCAAAGAGGATCATCATGGGATGGGGGCTGGTGCGTTTCCAGTAAACGTAGAGGCTGCGGCGGTAGAGTTTGGTCCCCTTGTCGGCGACGTAGTTCTTGGTGTTGCTGCCAGGGTGCATGAGCGCCTTCCAGAGGCCGGCGGGCTGGTAGGGCTTCACTCCTTCCCCACCCATGTGTCCGTCGAGGAGCTTGCTGGACCAGAGAGCCATGTCGCGAATAACCTCTGCGTCGAGGCGGTAGCTGGGTCCCCGGGCGTACCAGAGGTTTTCGGGATCTTCAAAGGCGCTCTTCCGGTGGGCGGACTGCTGTCTGAAGGTCTTGCTGGTGAGGATGAGACGGAGCATGTGCTGCAGATTCCAACCGCTTTCCTGCAGTTCGACCGCGAGCCAGTCGAGCAGTTCCGGGTGGGTCGGTTGCTTGCCCTGGAGGCCGAAGTCCTCGGGCGAGCGCACGATAGCCTCACCGAAGACCCGTTGCCAGATACGGTTGACGAGGACGCGGGCGACGAGCGGATTGTCACGGGAGACGAGCCACTGGGCGAGTCCGAGGCGATTGCGCGGGGCATTCTCGGGAAGCGCTCCCATGGCCGAAGGGATATCGGGTTGCACCGGTTCGCCGACAGGGCGGTCGTACTCGCCGCGCAGGAGCATCTTGGTAGGACGAGGCTTGCCCAGTTCGCGAGCCACGAGGGTGGGAGTGAAGCGCTTCTCTGATTCGTTGAAGCGCTTGGCCAGGGTTGAGGCCTTCTGATGGAGCGGTGAATCCTTGAAGGGACCCTTGGGGTCTGCAATCCGGTTCAGTTTGTCACGGGCCGGTGACTTCTCCCATGCCTCCTTCTCCCCACCGGTCAGCAGGCCAGGGTGCTGACTGGCCACTTCCTGCAGGAGGCCTTTGCGTTCCGAGGTCAATCCCTCCCATTCATCCCAGGCTTCCTGATCAGCCGGAACCTTCATGATCGGCCCGTATTCGTATTTGTTGCCATCCATGGGGGACTCCGAAGTGGAGTTGAAGAAGGCGAGGAGCTGGTAATACTCGGTTTGCGTGATGGGGTCATACTTGTGGGTGTGACAACGGGCGCAGGTCATTGTCATGCCGAGGAGGATGGTGCCGAGCGTCTCGGTGCGATCGAAATTGTTCTTGCACTGAAACTCAGCCGGGATGGCTCCGCCCTCTGCGGTGGTGGGGTTCATGCGGACGAAGCCAGTGGCCACGTTCTGTTCGATGGTGGGATTGGGAAGGAGATCACCAGCCAGTTGCCACAGGATGAAATCGTCGAGCGGAAGGTTCTTGTTGAAGGCTCGCACGATCCAGTCGCGATAGGGATAGATACCACGCTTGTTGTCGAGGTGGAGTCCATGGGTGTCGCCGTAGCGTACGGCGTCGAGCCAATAGCGGGCCTGATGCTCGCCGTAACGCGGGCTTTGCATGAGCTTGTCGAGAAAACGGGGATAGGCGTCGGCTTTGTCGTCGGCAAGGAAAGTGGCGAGCTCAGTGGGCTCTGGCGGGAGGCCAGTCAGAGTAAGAGCGGCCCGCCGGGCGAGGGTGGCGCGATCAGCCCCCGGGGCGAAACCCACCTTGCCATCGGACTTTTCCTTGAGCTTGGATTCCACGAAGCGGTCGATTGGACCATTTGAAGTGGCACCCTTGGATGGATCGGTGCGTCGGGGTGCAACGAAGGACCAGTGCCTGGCGTAGGTTCCTCCCTCCTTCACCCACTGTATGAGGATTTTCCGTTCGGCATCGGGCAGTTGCTTCTCGGCATCCTCGGGCGGCATGGGATCTTCCTTGTCGTGAAGCCGTGCGAGGATCTCACTCTCGGCGGGATTGTTGGGATCGATAGCGTGATAGCCGCCGCGGTCAGCGGTGGCATCCTCGTAGGAATCGAGACGGAGCTGTTTCTTTTTCTTGGTGTCCGGTCCGTGGCAGACGAAGCACTTGTTGGAGAGAATGGGGAGCACCTCGCGGGCGAAGTCGATCTTCTGGCCGAGGGTGGCAGAGGGGGCAGTGAAGATGAGGGCGGCGAACAATAAGGTGCCCTGGAGGGCGCCCGTACGCGGGAGCAGGATCGGAAATCTCATGACTGGGAGCGGAGTCGGTCGGTCTTCCGCGTACTTGGTGTTAAATGATCCCTATCTCATCTCAACCCGAATTTCCCACTCACTCGTTCACGTGAGTCATGGGCGGATAGGAGGGGCGCCTGCCAAATTTGTTTTTCTTCAGGCTATTGCAAGAAGTCCTTGCGGGAGGGGAGTGGATGGGTGACAGGTATTCTGGTTCCGACCGGGCCTGGGGAACTGTTCAAAAGAACTCTTTTCGAATCTGTCCTCTTTCCACCTTTACATGAGGGTTTGTCCGGAAAAAATAAAGCCAGGCCACTGGGCGGCCGAAACCCATCACCCCCTTTTTTGGGATCCCAGAAAGATGAAACATTCCCTTGCGATCACCATATCGTTCCTTTGTGTCCCCTTGTTCACGCAGTCCCTTTGGGCCGAGCAGGTTGTAATCAGGGAGATCATGTATCACCCGCAGATGGTTCCGGAGGGTGAGACGCCGCTTCCGGAATTCATCGAGATCGATAATCTTACCTCTACCGTCTTTGATATTGCGGAATGGGAGGTGACTGGCGGTGTCAGTTATACCTTCCCCGGATTCGATCCCGCCGCCGCCACGGATTCCTTCCTTATCGGTCGACGGAAGATCGTGGTGTGTGAGGGTGATCCTGCCGCCTTCCGCGCCGCCTACGGCGTATCGGAAGCGATCCAGGTGTTCGGTCCATGGACCGGTTCCCTGGACAACGCGGGTGAGCGGGTCACGTTGCGGGACAAGAACGGAGTCATCATGGCGTCGGTGCGCTACGACGACGAGCACCCCTGGCCTGTTGCTCCCGACGGTGCGGGGCACAGTCTGGTCCTGACAGATAGCGAGCGCGCTACTGATGACTACCGGAGCTGGGGTCCCAGTTCAAGGGTGGGAGGATTTCCCGGCAACTCCGACAGTGCGGTGGTTTCCGCGCTCTTCATCAATGAGGTGCATTTCGACGAGAATGGGGATGTCGACTGGATTGAAATCCACAACAGCTCCCAGACGCCCCAGAGTGTGGACGGTTTCTTCCTGAGCGGGGCTCGTGGCTTTGGCGACAAGGTGAATATCTCCGGATCAGTGCCGGGGAATGGCTTCCTCAGCTTCGATGTGGGGTTCTCCAACAACAGCGTGGCCTTCCTCGTCGATGCCAACAATGTAGTGCGTAGTGCGGTGGATTATGACCGGGATACGGGGCGTGATCACGCCGCGGCTTATCCCGATGGCTCGACCGACTTTTACTCCTCTGCCCAGGGAAGCCGAGACGCTCCGAACAATCCGGATCGCGAGACCGGGGTGGTCATCAACGAACTCATGCTAGAGCCGCCCTCCGGGCATCGTGATGGTGAGTTCATCGAGCTTTACAACAAGGGAGGTTCCGGCGTGGACATGAGTGGCTGGCGGATTTCGGAGGGAGTGAGCTTCCGCTTCCCGGCTGGGGCTGTGATCGACCCCGGCGAGCATGTCATCATTGCCGCCAATCAGCGCATTACCGGGGCCGCCTTCCCACAGGCCCGCATCATCGGGCAGTATAGCGGCAACCTGAACAATAACAACGAACTCCTCCGCATTGAGGATGCCTGGGGCAACCTGGTGGACGAAGTCCACTATCATACCGGCGGTGACTGGCCCGAGAAAGCGGGCGGCCTCGGCAGTTCCCTCGAACTGCGTCACCCGGAGATGGACAACTCCGTCCCCACTGCCTGGAGGGATTCCGACGAGTCACAGAAGGGAGAGTGGACGAGCTTTGCCATCACTGACCGTTACGACCGGTTGCGTACGATGGGCGGGGAGAGCAGCTATAAGGAGTTGCACATGCATGGCGTGGGCGATTGCCAGATCGCAATGCGGAACATGAACTTTTCCGTGAGGGGGGTGGGACCCAATCTGCTGCCGAGCAACGGGGAGCGGGTCAGCAACAACGGCCAGGGAACAGTCGGATGGCTCTGCCAGGGGACCCAGCACCTCAGCCACATGGAGGGACGTGAGTTTCATCTTGTCTCGACTGGTCACGGGGACATCAAGGCCAACCGGGTGGAGATCGACGTGACCGGGATGAACAGATCGGATTCCCTGACATTTGCGTGCGAGGCCCGGTGGGTCTACGGAAAGCCCACCGTGATCGTGCACACTTGGGACCGTTCCTTCGGTGGGGTGCTGCGTCTGCCCGTGCCCAGGGATCTGGGGACCGCGGGAGCACCCAACTCGGCGCTGATTTCCTCGGCAGTGCCTACTCTGAGCGGGCTCATTCACAGTCCGGCCGTTCCGCGTGGCAATCCGGTGGAGGTCACAGTGAAAGTGGATTCTGCCACCGCGCCCACCGTCAACCTGCGCCATCGTCTCGACAGCACGAACCAGAATTCCTCCTGGAGCACGACCCTCATGGTGGATGATGGCACCAACGGCGACAATGTGGCGGGAGACGGAATCTATACGGCCACCCTGAACCAGTACACCTCGGATGGCACGATTGCGCAGTTCTACGTGGAGACCGACAACGGGAGCGGAGATGCCACCGTGATGCCGAGTCTGGCGCCGGCGCGACCAGCCATGTTCATTGTCGATACCACCGCAGTCCCTCGGGATCTGCGGAGCCAGCGCTTTATCCTGTCTGCCCGCAGCGTGCAGGCCCTGGGGAATACGGGACAGGGTTCCTCCTACAACTATGCCTTCCCCCGCCTCTCCAACCAGTTCTTCGACTGCACCTTCATCGCCAACGAGCGGCACGTCATCTACAATGCCGAGTTTCGCAAGGCCGGGAGTCCGTGGCAGCGCGCCGACAACTTCAGCACCTCGCAGGGGAAGAACCTCAAGTGGAAGAGTCCCCGGGACAAGCGTTACCGGGGCTGGTCCCGCCGTGCGATCGATGACGACCCGGTGGCAGGTCGGTCCCACAACAACCGTCTGGCGCGCTACTGGCTCTATCTCCTTGGGCATCCCTCGAATGAAAACGAGTTCGTTCGAATCGTGATCAACAACGGACCAGCAATGATCCGGGAAGACGTGGAGACAAACGCCAACGACTTCCTGAAACGCAACTGGGAGCAGGGAGAGAAGGGGGAGCTTTACCGTATCGATGACGAGTGGTGGTTCGACGACGGTTGGGGCCGCGCCCAGGAGAATGCCGACTGGGGAGTGGACGGTCGCAGTGTTGAGCCCAACATGTACCACGCCGAGTGGATGAAACGTTCCCGGGAGGATGAATACGATTACGGGTCCTTCATCAACTGGGTCTTTTCGGTGGGGCAGAACCGCTTCACCCGCGAGGAACTGGAGCGCATGGCGGATATCGATATGATGGCAGCCAATGCAGTGGTGCGGGGCTGGATCGACGACTGGGATACCCTTACCCGCAACCGGGGCAAGAACGGCTATTTCCTGCGCAAGTACAGCGACGGCAAGTGGATCCTGCTGCAGTGGGACTCCGATCTCACCTTTGGGAATACCTCGGCCCCCTTCATCGGGGGCCTTCCGGGCGTGCGCAACTTCTTCTATAAGCCCTACGTCGAACAGCGGGTGAACTACTACATCGGTGAGATGGTGGAAAAGTACACCAAGGTTTCCGAGCGCCTGGAGACCTGGTTTGACCTGGAAACGCGCTCCAACAGGAGAGTCTCCATCAACCCGAGCAGGTACCACAACTTCAACAACGGGCGGGTGAACTATGCCATGAACACCGAGATTGGGAGCGCGGTCTCCAACGCGCCCTTTGAAGTGAGTGGCCCCTCCAGCACTTCGGAGAATGTCATAGACCTGAACGGGACAAGCAATCACCGGGCTTTCGATATCCGCCTGGTCGGGCACCCGGAGGCGGTGATCCAGTTCACCGACCAGGCTGAGTGGACGGTTTCGGGCATCTACCTGAGGGAAGGGCGCAACGACCTTGAGTTCGAGGCGCTCGATTCGGAAGGCCTGATAGTGGCCAGTGACAATTTCAGAGTCAACAAGACCGGAAACGCACCTCCAGTCGTGGATCTCAACAGTACGCCGGCTTCCTTGAACATCGGCATGCACGATACCCTGGTGGTGGACGCGAGTGCGAGTTTTGACCCGGAGGGCACGGACCTCACCTTCTCCTGGGAAGTAGATCAAGGGGCGGTCCTGAACAATCCGTCTCCGGAGCGCGTTAACGTTCAGTTTCCGCAACCGGGTCTCTATCTCCTTACCGCAACGGTGGAAGATGGCGACCAGCGCGAGACGGTGGCCACCCGGCAGATTGCAGTTTACGCGGAATCCGGCTGGCACCCCTTCACCGACGAGACGCTCTCGGAGGCGTGGACCGAAGAGAACGTGGAAGTGCGTCATGATTACAGCGGGAGCGCCTGGTACTCTCTCGGTGATCGACCGGGTCAGTTGGTCCTCAAACTGAACGATGACGTGGCCAAGTCGATGCGCAGTCAGGCACCGGCCTATCCGGTCCTCTGGCGTGATGTTTCCGGGACCGGCGACATCCTGCTGCAGACCGACGTGAAGCTTTCCAACATTCAGCAGGGAGGATTCATCGCAGGCCTGATCCTCAAGGTGCAGGAGAACGGGCAGCAGGTGATTTATGCGGTGGGCATGGAAAACGGAGACTTCCTCCGGGTGAGGAAAATCGTGGGAACGACCGAGACGCGCCTGGCCACCATCTCCTGGGTCAAGGACAGCGCGGTGGTCCGCATCCGGCGGGTGGGGGATGACCTCCATTTCGACTATCGAACCAGCCCGGGTGTCTGGGAGTCCCTTCACGTGGCGGGGATGGCGGCCGAATCCACCCTCACGCAGACGGGAATCTTTGCCTCCACGCCCGCGCCTATCATGGCTCGTTTTGAGTTCGATTACTTCATGGTGGCAGATGCCTCGGCGATCGGTCCGGCCGTGGACTCACTGCGGATCACGGAGATCATGTACAATGCTCTCGATCTCGGCAACGGGTTCGATCTGGAGTTCATCGAACTGATGAATACCGGGAACTCCACCATCAATCTCTCTCAGGTACAGTTCCAGGACGGCGATCCCTTTGCCGAACTGGTTTTCGGTGATCTCGACCTGGCGCCTGGTGAGGTGGCTGTGGTGGTGGCCGACGAACTTGACTTCGAGGCCATCTACGGGGGGAGCATCCGGGTTCTGGCTGCATGGGCGGATGGCAGCATGAGCAATGGCGGCGAGTCGATCGTGCTCATTGATCCGCGGGGAGACATCATCCACGATTTCCAGTATTCGGATCAACCGTCCTGGCCGATCGAAGCGGATGGACAGGGGGCTTCCCTGGAAGTGATCAACACGGAAGGAAACTATAATGATCCTGCCAACTGGCGTGCCAGCGTGGCGGTGGGAGGGACGCCCGGTGAAGTGTCCCTCGGTGACCCGGATAATGATGGACTGGACGATAGTGAAGAGGCGGCGGCCGGAACGGATCCTCTCAATCCGGACACCGATGGCGATGGCGCGCTCGATGGCGCAGAGGTGGCTGCCGGGACCGATCCCCTGGACCGTCTCTCGGTCTTTCGCCTTATCGAAGTGGTGCGCGTGGGAGCTGCCACCCAGGCGACATGGAACAGTGTTCCGGGTCGGAGCTACACCCTGCAGGTGAGCCCGGACCTGACGGAGGGAAGTTGGACGGATGTTTCTACCGTGGAGGCCACGGAGGGCACCACCATGATTCCTCATGACGGAGCAGGGGCCGCCGAACTCTTCTATCGCGTGATTGTCGAGTAGTGCAGGGGAGGCAGGGCAGCGGTGGAGGCGCCGCTTGTAGCCAGGGTTATGCCGTTGTCTTGGGGCTCTGCCCGGGTGCCTCTTCTGGGGTAAAGACGGCTGGATTAGCAGGAATTGGCCGGATCATTCAACTTTGCCCGAGTGCAGAGTGACGATATTGTAACGGGGTGTAGTGTCAGAACGGCACCTCTCTCAAGAGAATTCCACATGAAAATCCACCTGTTGATTCCCACTGCCCTGATGGCAGTTGGTTCGTTCTCACAGATTAAGGCAGAGCAGGTTGTCATCAGCGAGGTGATGTATCATCCCCCGGCAGGCCTCTACGAGTTTCTGGAAGTCGAGAACCTCACCGCGACGGTCTTTGATATCGCGCAGTGGCGTATGCGCGGGGCGGTCGAATACGACTTCCCGGGATACAATGATGGCGACCACCAGAGCAATTTTCTCAAACCCTGGGAACGCATCGTGATCTGCGGGGTTGATCCCGCTACCTTCCGGTCGGCCTACAGTCTGCCCGGATCGGTAAGGGTCTTCGGTCCCTGGACCGGTTCCATGGCCAACGAAGGCGAGCGGATCAACCTGCGCGACAAGAACGGTGCGATGGTATGTACTCTCCGCTACGATGACCGGGCACCGTGGTCCATTGAAGCGGATGGTGGTGGGCACAGTCTGGTTTTGAAGAACGACAACTATGCCATCGATGACTATCGTCTCTGGGGGCCTAGTACCGCATCCGGGGGAACTCCTGGAACAGGCGAACCGACCGCCGCCGAGGAACCCTATTCCAATCCGGAAGTCGATCTTTCGGTAGGGGCGCCCTACATCAATTACGACCACAGCTGGAAGTATCTCGATGACGGATCCAACCAGGGCACATCCTGGAAAGAGGTGGGTTTCAACGATGCAGGTTGGGACAGCGGTCCGGGACTCTACGGCTACGAGACTTCAGCGGTCCCCTCTCCTGGAATTACAACCCCGTTCGAAAACCCCAACTCTCCGGGAAACGACATCATCACCTACTACTTCCGGACCACCTTTGATTTCAACGGCACGGTGGCGGGCACGGGTATCTCGATCGACACCATTCTCGATGATGGGGCGGGCTTCTGGCTCAACGGTCAGTGGCTGGGCGGCATTGGAGTGAGCGAGGGCGCAAGCTATACCACGACCGCCGGTCGCACCATAAGTGATGCCAGCGAAGAGGAAGCCGTTGTTACCAGTAGTGCTCCGCCGCTGGTGGTGGGCACCAATGTTCTCGCGGTTGAGGTGCATCAGACGGGAACAACCAGTTCGGACGTGGTCTTCGGCGCGCGCGTGAATATTTCCACCCCGAACGCACCGAGCATCGTGATCAACGAGGTCCTTCCGCAGAACGGAACGGGATTCGTGGAGTTCTACAACCCCACCGGGACGGACATGGATATCGGGGGCTGGTATCTCAGCGACTCGGTGAGCAACCTGACCAAGTACCGGATCCCGGGTGCGCTCAACGTGCCGGCGGGCGGCATCGCCTCCCTCGGCTACTCCGAGGCCGGCCTCACGGTGGGCAGTCCCACCGTGGTCTATCTGACCCAGAGTGACGGGTCCACCATCGTGAACGGGGTCGATACCGCCATGCCCATCGATGGACGTTCCCTGGGACGCAAGCCATCAGGATCAGGCAGCTGGTTCCTTTTCACCTCGCCCACGCGGGATGCGGCCAACTCAAGTGCCTCGGAACTCGGGACCGTGCTTGCCATCAATGAAGTGCACTACGATGCAGGAGGGGATATCGACTGGATCGAACTCCATAATGGCAGCAGGGCCACCCAGAACATGTCGGGGCTCTTTCTTTCGAGTCGCCGTGATTTCACCGACAAGGTTCCCCTCACTGGATCGATTTCGTCCCAGGGGGTCAGGAGTTGGCCGGTTTCCTTCTCCACGGGAGGTGGCGACGAAGTGCTCTGGCTCATTGACGCAGGAAACCGTGTGATCGATGCCGCCGTTGTGAAGCAGGCGTCCGGGAGGGATTTCTCGGCTGCCTACCCGGATGGATCGGGGGAGTTTTACTCTTCGGTGGTGGGAAGTCAGGACGCCACCAACAATCCCACCAGGGAAACGGGCATCGTGATGACCGAGTTGATGGTGGAGCCCCCTTCGAGCCAGCGGGATGGGGAGTATATTGAACTGTACAACAACTCTGGCTCTGCAATCAATCTGGAGGGATGGAGAATCGACGAGGGAGTAAGATACGCCTTTCCCGGTGGCACGAGCCTTGCTCCGGGGGAATACCTGGTGGTTGCCTCCAACCCGGAGTATACCAGGCAGGCCCATCCGGGTGCACGCGTCGTCGGTCCCTTCACCGATAATCTCAGCAACAGTGGAGAGTGTGTCCGGCTCATTGACTCGTGGGGCAACCTTGCGGACGAAGTGCACTATGCCACCGGTGGTGAATGGCCCTTCCTGGCGGGTGGACTTGGAAGCAGTCTCGAGTTGCGGAATCCCGACATGGACAACTCAAGGCCGAGCGCCTGGGCCGACTCTGATGAGTCCGGAAAATCAACCTTCCAGACCTACACCATTTCCGACCAGTACCTGCAGAACAACTCGCGGGGAGGCAGTTCCAACTACAAGGAACTCCACGTGCATGCGGTGGGAGATGCCCACATCGCTCTGCGCAACATGAGCCTGAAAGAGAACGGAGCCGGGTCCAACTTCCTTCCGAATGACGGAGAAAGAGTGGTTACCAACGGAAATGCCTCCAACGGCTGGCTGTGCCAGGGCACTCATTATCAGAGTTACATGTCCGGAAACGAATTCCGCATCGTCTCGACCGGTCACGGAGACGTGAAGGCGAATCGCTGTGAGATTGATGTGACCTCCATCTCAGACAATGACAACCTGGTGTGGGAGTGCCAGGCCCGCTGGGTGTATGGTAAATCCACCCTGATTGTGCATACCTGGGACCGCAGCTTCGGGGATATCATCCGGTTACCCATTCCGCGGAACCTGGGGACGCCGGGAGCGCCCAACTCCCGGACGGAAGCCAGTCCCTTGCCCACCCTCTCGGAGATCATGCACAACCCGGCGGTGCCCACCTCCTCGGATTCAGTTACCATCACGGCGCGGGTGGAGTCTGTGCGTCCTCTGACTTCCGTCAACCTGCGGCATCGGCTGGACAACGCTACCTGGAGCAATTCATGGGGAACCCAGGTCATGAATGACAGCGGTGTCAATGGCGACCTGGTGGCAAGTGACGGAATCTACAGCACGACGCTTCCTTCCCGCAGCGATAACACCATTACGCAGTTTTACGTGGAGGCCGCCTCTGCGGCAGGCACGAATCATGTGCCCCGACTGGCGCCCGAGGCACCAGCCCTCTACGTGGTAGATAACAGCAATATCGCAAGTGACCTGCGCACGCAGAGGTTTGTTATCTCGGCCCGTGATATCGACTATCTCGGCGGGGGAGCATCGGGAGAGTCAAAGAACAACTATGCCTTCCCACGTCTCTCGAACCAGTATTTCAATGCGACCTTCATCAGCAATGAGAGTGAGATCATCTACAACTCGGAGATCCGCAAGAGCGGGAGTCCGTGGACGCGATCGGAAGGGGAGAGCCTAGCGCGTGCCAAGTGGAAATCACCGAGGGATCGCCGTTTCCGGGGTTACACCCGGCGCTCGATTGACAATGACGCGGGAGGCAGCAGGGGTTATCACAACCGGATCATCCGTTACTGGCTATACCTCCTCGGGCATGCCTATAACGAGAACGAGTTTGTTCGCGTGATTGTCAACGGAAGCAGTGCCTCCCTGCGTGAAGATGTGGAACCGAACGCCAACGATTTTCTCAAGCGCAACTGGGATCAGGGTGAAAAAGGGGAGCTTTACCGCATCGACGACGAGTGGTGGTTTGAGGACAGTTGGAGCCGGGGACAGAGGAATGCGGATTGGAGTTACAAGGGAACCCGTGAACCGGAACGTTACCATGCGGAGTGGATCAAACGTTCCCGGGAGGACGAGTATGATTATTCCTCATTCATCAACTGGGTGGAGTTGGTCGGCCAGGACACTTTCTCCCGGGCGGAGATCGAACGAATGGCGGATATTGATCTGATGGCTGCCAATGCGGCGGTCCGCGGCTGGGTCGATGACTGGGATAATATCACGCGGAACCGTGGGAAAAACGGGTATTTCCTGCGGCGTTACTCCGATGGCAAGTGGCAGCTGGCTCAGTGGGATTCCGATCTCACCTTCGGCAGCACCTCGGCAGAGTTCATCGGAAACCTGGCGGGCGTGCGCAACTTTTTCTATAAGCCATATGTCCGGCAGCGTCTCAATTATTACATCGGTGAGATGGTCGACAAGTACACCGCCGGGTCGGGACGGTTGAGCACCTGGCTGAGCCTGGAGGAGGCGGCTTCCGGTTCCTACTCGGCAAATGCCTCCACCTACAACAACTTCAACAACAGCCGGGTCAACAACGCCCGGAGCAGTGCGATCGGATCGACTTCGCTGAACATGGCCTTCAACGTGACTTCGGGCGGAGGCGGGACAATCAGCACCAGCGGACAGACTCTCTCCCTCAGAGGCACCAGCCCCTACAACGTTTTCACAGTGGGGGTTCTTGGTCATCCGGAGGCGGAGTGGGTTTTCAACTCGGAAACGAGCTGGACGATCAACGGGATCCAGCTCAGGCAGGGTCTCACGACTCTCACCGTCCAGGGACTCGATCGCGACGGAAACGTGGTGCACACCGATGCCGTCAACGTGAACAAGTCCGGGAATGCCCGTCCTGTGGTGGAGGTGGATTCCAGGCCGGACTCCTTCAACGTGTCCGTGGCCGATGACCTCGATCTGGATGCCACCGGCAGTTACGATCCGGAAGGATCCAATCTGAGCTTTTCGTGGAGCGTGAATCCGGAAGCTGGAGCGATCCTGACAAATCCCACCGTCGATACCTCTGAAGTGATCTTCGGGAACCCGGGTCTCTACGAGATCACGGTAACCGCCTCCGATGCCAACGGAGAAGGATACTCGGAAATGCGGGAGGTCTCTGTTTATGCCGATTCCGGCTGGAGCTCCTTCACCGACCGCCTGCTGGAGAGTTGGTGGACCCTTGAGAATATGGAGGTTCGTCATGACTACAGCGGAGACTCATGGTATTCCCTCAATGACCGGCCGGGTAACCTGGTAGTGAAGCTGGGAGACAGCGCGCCCACGCCCCTCACCGGATCCAATCCCTCCCACCCCGTCATGTGGCGTGAGGTTCCGGACAGTGTGGACTTCACGCTGCAGACGGACATGACGCTCGATTCGGTTCAGCGCGGGGACTTCATAGCCGGTCTCATCCTGGAGATTCAGGAAGGCGCGACCTCATCACGGTATGTCTTCGGCATGGAGGATGGCAACGCCCTGCGGATCAAACGCTCCAGCGGAGGCTCCTATACGCAGCTCTACAACCGGAGTTACTCCGGGGGAACGGCGGTGATCCGCATCCGGCGCGAGGGCAGAAATCTGCGTTTTGAGCGACGCCTGGAGCCTGGTGTCTGGACCACGATTTACTCGCGTGTCATGCCGGTCGCCTCCACGATGGGCCGGGGTGGCCTTTTTGCAGCCAATGATACCGCGCGGGCGGCCCGCTTCAGGTTCGACTATGTCATGGTGATCGATCCCTCGGTATCCAGTCCGGCGGTAAACCATCTCCGGGTCACGGAGCTCATGTATGAGCCCACAGGAGGGATCAATCTGGAGTTCGTTGAGTTGGTCAACACCGGCAACACTCCGTTGAATCTCAACGGGGTGAGTTTCGACGGGGGCGATCCCTTCGATGCCTTCACCTTCAGTGCGCTCACTCTCGATCCTGACGAACATGCCGTGCTGGTGGCCGATACTGCCACCTTCCAGGCGGAATACGGAGGTGCCGTCCGCATCATGGGTGAGTGGACGGGGGGATCTCTGTCCAACAGCGGAGAGAAAATTGTTCTGCGCGACGACGCAGGCAACATCATTCATGATTTCAACTACGATACGGTGGCACCCTGGCCGGTCACGCCGGCCGGACAGGGACCTTCCCTCGAAGTCATCGATATCGAGGGTGACTATAACGACCCGGCCAACTGGCGAGCCAGTGCAGTGGTGGGGGGAACTCCGGGAGCGGGAGTTCTCCTCGACACTGACGGGGATGGATTGAGTGACACCGATGAGGCCCTGGCAGGAACGAATCCGCTCAGACCCGACACCGACTCTGACGGGGCTCTGGACGGTGCGGAAGTGCAGGCAGGGACTGACCCCCTCGATGCTTCGTCCATCTTCAGGATCATCAGGTTGAGCAGAAATCCGGTTACCGGATTCTTGACGGCCACCTGGAACAGTGTTCCGGGCAAGAGTTACACCCTGGAAGCGAGTTCGGACATGGTGAACTGGGTCGACGCGTCCTCAGGCATTCTGGCGACGGGGACGTCCACTTCGCAACTTGATCCCGCCGCAGCTGGTCAGGAGCGGCGATTCTACCGTGCCCGCGTGGAGTAGCGGGATCATGGCAGGACGGGTGGGGTTCCCCCGCCCCTACCATTTGGCACGCACTGGCGATCCTACTTCGATGCCATTCTGTTCGGCGAAGTCATCGCCATTGATGGCGAGTTCAAGCAGATCGCTTGATCCCAGGATGGCAAGAGTCTTGCCGAGGTGGACGTCCGTATAGCAATGACGGAGCGGAGCGGGGCGTCCGCCGCACATTGTGGTGATGCCACCGCTATCCAGCAATTCCCGGGGGAAGACGGAGGCGGGCAGATTGGAAATGGCATTGCCGAAGCGATCGATGTGGACAATTTCGCCCCGCACCTCGTTGTCCCCTTCCACCACTTCGGGCCAGGGGAGACGCACGTAATCCTCAATCGTATCTCCTGCCTCATCGAAGCGGGCACCGGTTGCTAGCCGGGCAGCAGCAGGGGCGAAGATGTCGCGCCCGTGGAAGGTGTGACTTACCGGTTCAAGGAACCAGTCCTCATTGTTGAGGATCCGCACTTCCTCGATCTGCTGTTCCCGTACGGCCCAGGAGAGCACACCGTTATCGGGGCCGATGAAAATGGCGCGCCGGGTGCGCAGGGTGATGGCCCGGCGGGCACTCCCCACTCCCGGGTCGACCACTGCGACGTGGATCGTGCCGGCAGGGAAGTAGGGCGAGGAGGCAGCCAGGGTGAAGGCTCCGTCAACCAGGTCACCAGGGGGGATCTGGTGCGTGATGTCAATAATGCGGGTGGCCGGGGCAATCCCTGAGATCACACCCTTCATGGAGCCTGTAAACCAGTCGCTGGTCCCGAAGTCGGTGGTCAGGGTGATCAGCACCCGGCCATCCAAGCAGAGGAACGGCGGGAGGCAAGCCGCGGAGAAGATGTCTTGACCCGATTGATGTCCGTGTCCGCGCGGATCAGGGCCCTGCAGCATTAGGGGGAGCCTTGGGCCCGCCCAGCAGTTCCACCATGGCCCGGCCCATACCCTCCCCGATCAACCAGTAGCTCTCGGCATTGCAACACCAGTGGTAGCGGATGGGGCGGGGAGAGACGGGCCCATCGCGGAAGAAGCTCCGCGTTTCCACATAGCGGGTGTCACCCTTGAATTCGTCGTGTTTGGCGATGGCTTCCTGTGCCTTCATGATCATGAGACGGCGGTCGATCTTCTGTTCCCATCCGCCAAATCCACTTCCCGCGATAACGAAGGGCAGGCTGGGAGAGTTGAGG
>DMYM01000194.1 GCA_003483645.1 Verrucomicrobiales bacterium | reverse complement strand
TGGAGCCACCTGCTTGATATTCTCGGAGCGCATGCCACCACTGACTTCACCGACAGCGATCCAATCCGTGACGGTCAACCGGTGTTCTACCGGGTGAAGGAGATCGGCCCCTAGTTCACAGATTCAGGAGACCGCGGTGCGGTAGTCACCGCTTCGCCGGGTTTTCCCTTCCGTATCCATTCGTTCGAGAAGAGGCATGATGACCCGTCGACTGGTGTCAAGATGCTGGCGCAGGTCACTGGCGGTGGCCTGACCCTGCGACTGGAGGAAGCCCAGGATTTGTTCACACGCCTGATCATAGGTCTCGGTCAGGATGATGACCTTGTTGGACAACTCAGTGGCCGTTCCGCTCCGAATGAGGAAGGAGAGGGCGCGTTGGGAGGATGATCCGGTAGCCAGTTCGGCCCGACCCGGGGGGCTCAGTGGTTCCCGTCGCAAGGCTTGCTCGATCTTCTCAGCGGCAGCCCTGATGTCATCGGAAAGTGCTGGAGTAAACGCCTCTTCCGCCAGAATGGTTCCCCGCTGAATGATACCTCGCTCTCCAAGGTGTTGCACCACAAGGTCAAAGAGACCCGGATGGGGCAATCCATCCAGAACGCTTTGCCGGAGATCTTCCAGATGGAGACCGGGCAGATCGGCGTTCTTCCTGTGGAAGGCACCCACCAGGCTGGAAGCCCGGGTGAGCAACCCCTCCCACCATGACGCCGCGGCCAGATGACTGCCGACCTCACAGGCGACCCCTCCGGTCAGAAGCTCCTCTACGACCTCGTCGATCTCCCCGTCAGAAAACCTCAGGCGCAGTTTCAGTTCTGCAAGATCAACCAGGGAGTCACGCTCCAGAGCCGAAGTCAGGAGAACCGACAGATTGCCCGGGGCCTCCGCTCGCTGCCGCAGGAAACACACCTGTTCCTCGTTGCGCAACCGCCGCCGACTGGCATCGGCGTCGAGGACCAGCGCTCCCCCCACGGTGGCTTCTCCCGAGCAGTCGCGAAGGACGACATGATCTCCCACCATCATGAAGCGTGGTTCATCGAGTCGCAGTTGTGCCAGCATGGTCTGGCCGGGGGAGATGCTCCTGCCCTCGATAAAATAGATGCGTGCCCCGGTGGATCCCGATCCGTGGTGCACGCGCACGCGGCGCCCCGACGGAAGGTCCCGCCTGGTGGCCAATTGTCCCGGAATTTCCCGGCTCAGGCGCTGCATGCTGATGTTGATTGTATCCGCCGGCGGGCCCGCATGGACACCGGTCAGGAGGGTGCCCCGACGCACGCCGGAGCGATCCCTGGTGGAGACCTGTAACTCAGGGAGATTCAGCGCGGTGCGCATGCCCGGATGAGCAGTCTCCACCGATTGACTGTGATTCTGGATCGCACGGACATGCGCAGCCAGCCCATCCGGTTGCAGGGTTAAGCCGTCACCCATGCCAAGAGGCCCCCCGGAAAGAGTTCCGGTGACCACGGTTCCGATCCCTTTCACCGAGAACGCCCGATCCACCGGCAGGAGGGGCTTGCCAAAATCAGCCACCGGGGGAGCAGAGACCAGCTGGGAACACAGCGCCGTTCGCAACTGCTCGATGCCCTCGCCCGTAACGGAGGAAACCGGAACGATGGGAGCGTTCTCGAGAATGGTGTCCCGCAGGCTGTCCCTCACAAATTCAATGGAGAAGTCAAGATCCTCAGCGAGATCGGATTTCGTGAGGGCCACCACGCAACGCTGGACCCCGAGGAACGTCAGGATGTGCAGGTGTTCTTCCGACTGCGGCATCCAACCGTCGTCCGCTGCCACCACAAAGAGGGCGACATCCATTCCTCCCACACCCGCCACCATGTTATTAACGAAGTCCGCGTGACCGGGAACGTCCACGATCCCCAGTTCGAACACTGTTTCTTCCTCCGAATCATCCGTCAGGGTAAGGTGAGCAAAACCCAGTTCAATGGTCACTCCACGCCTCTGCTCCTCGGGAAGCCGATCGGGATCAGTCCCGGTCAAGGCCCTCACAAGAGACGACTTCCCATGATCGATATGACCAGCAGTCCCAATGATATAGTGTCGCTCGCTACTCATCGCAATGGTTAACAGGTCCCACGATCCGGGCTTTCTCAAAATCAAAGGGAGTCATTTCGAGATGGACACGACTGCTCAAGGCGAGTTCCTCCCCCAGTCCTGCAAGGCGACCGGGCAGGTGGCCGATCACCAGTTTTCCGTTTGGCAGTTCTACACGAAAGACGCGACCCGGCAGGACTTCGCAGATCACACCGGTGGTCACGATGGGAGGTTCGGACATAGGGAACGCGGAGTCCGCAGCATGAGACGCGGACCAGTGGACTGCAACCGCTTTAGGCTGCCCCTGGCAACAGGGACAGTTCGCCAGGGATGGTCACAAATTCCTGATGGGGAAAAGGATTCCAGAGAGCGAGAGATAGCGCCTGGCAAGGACCCCATGCCCCTGTATTTCGAAGAAAGGGAAGGGGCATCCGGCAGCTGAGAGAGACCGTAACCCCCCGCACAATTGGCCCAAATCCCCGTTGGAAGGGTGCCCGAAGTAGCCTCATCTGCATACCTTGGGGTCAGATGGCTCCCGATTTTCAACACCACTTTTCAGCAATTCATGTCAGGAAATCCAATGAATGCAGCTCTACCCGGGTCATTTTGACTCTGTTAGATTGTCCCGCCCCCCGACTTGACTCCCAGAAAAGCTGAAGCATGATGAGGGCACCACGAAATGCGGTTTTTCCCGCCGTTCCGTCCATCTCCGTTTAGCATGAAAACCAAGCATATTTTTCTCTCCCTGGCTCTTATCTCCGCCCTTTTGAGTTCCTGTTACTACCCCTATCCGCCAAATCCAAACGGTCCGCGGGGTGGGTATCCGGGTCCGAACGAGAACAGCGATCTCACTTCGGAGGAGCAGGAGGGCATCCGGGAGGCACGCGACAAGGCCCGGGAAGGCGAGGCCGGTGACAATCCTTCGCCCGAACCCCAGGATCCCGCCTCCAACCCGCCGGCGCGGAAGGATTATCGGGTGGCGGTGCCCATCCCGGGCAAGGAGGGATTCGTTTTTAATCCCTTTACTAATGACCCGGTCGATGTCCGGGCCATTCCTCCGGGGACTCTGGTGCGCGATCCGAACGATCCAGATCCAGATCACAAGTTCCGGGTTCCCTGAGGCAGCAACCCTCCCTGAGGGGCCGCTACTCACTAGGCCTTGTCAGAAGGGCCCGGCCTTGGTTTGCTCCCCGCTCGTGTGACTGATTTTCGCCGCATTGCTGTTCTGGGACCCGGGGTATTGGGTGGTTCGGTGGCATTGGCTGTCGGCAAGCGCCACCCGGATTGTTCGGTCATCCTCTGGGGCCGCAATCCGGAACGGGTGGCGGAAATCCGCGCCACCGGTTTCGAGTGTGTCACCGATGATCTCTCCCTTGCAGTCCACGATGCGGAGTTGGTCATCCTCGCCGTGCCGGTTGGCGCACTGAAAAGGCTCGGCAGGCGGGTACTTGAGGCCGGTTTGGCCGGGGGCGCCTGCATTACCGATGTCGGCAGTGTCAAGGTCCACCCCCATGAATCTCTCGGCAAGGACATGAAGGACCGGAGCGTCTCCTTTATCGGAAGCCATCCCATGGCCGGATCCGAGCGCACCGGCTTCGAAGCTGCTGATGCGGATCTTTTCGTCGGAGCTCCCTGCATCCTTACCAATGAAAACGAACAACCGGAGGACGAGGTGCAGCGACTGATGGGGTTCTGGACGGGCCTTGGAGCCCGATCGGCCGTGATGAGCGCCAGTGAGCATGACCGTCTGGTAGCACGCATCAGTCATCTGCCCCACATTCTCTCCTCCGTTTGCGCCCTGGTTGCTCTTGAGAATCCGAAAGACGGCAGGTTTGCGGGGCAGGGATTACGTGATACCAGCAGGATTGCAGCAGGCGATCCCGCAATGTGGCTCGAGATTCTCGTGGAGAACCGGCACCAGATTACGAAACCTCTGCGAGAGGGTGCGTCCATCCTCAACCGTCTCGCCGATTTTCTGGCGACTGGGGATGAAGAGGCGATCCTGAGAGTTCTGGAAGAAGGGCAGGCACGACGTCAAACCCTCGATGGGATAGAATGATGCGAGATTCCAACTCATTGCAAGTAAGCTCAATAGGAGATTTCTCGGCCGAACTCACAGTGCCTGGCGACAAGAGCATTTCGCACCGCTCCGCCATTATCGCAGGCCTCTCCAATGGCCCTTGCCACATCCGTAATTACCTCCCCAGCGAGGATTGCCTGAACACCCTGCGGGCGATGGAGAGTCTCGGTGTCAATTGTGACTATCTCGAGACCAACGAACATGGACCAATCGAGGTGATTGTCCACGGCAGGCGGATGCAACTCGTCCCTCCGAGCGGACCCATCGACTGTGGCAACTCCGGCACCGGAATGCGCCTCCTGGCAGGGGTGCTGGCTGGCCAGGAGTTCGGGTGCACCCTCACTGGTGATGAATCCCTCTCTTCCCGTCCCATGGGACGAATCATGCGCCCGTTGGAACGCATGGGGGCACGCATCGACGGGATGGGCATGAACGAGGGTTGCGCACCCCTGGTCTTTCATGGAGGGCACCTTGAACCAATTCATTACGTCATGCCGATGGCGAGTGCACAGGTGAAAAGCGCGATCCTCCTGGCCGGGCTATTTGCCAAGGGCAGGACCACGGTGGAGCAGCCAGCCGAAACCAGGGATCACACCGAGCGCATGCTCGCCAGGTTCCGGGTCCGCACGGTGCGGAACGGAAACGAAATCACGATCTACGGAGGACAAGTTCCGGAGGCGATCGACGTCGACATCCCCGGAGATATCTCCAGTGCCGCCTTCTGGATCGTGGCCGCCGCCGCCAAACGGAAATCAAGACTTCTCATCAGGAACGTGGGGCTGAATCCCACCCGCACGGCTTTGCTCAACGTCCTGCTGCGCATGGGCGCCAGGATCAAGGACACGGTGCGCACTCCCGGCGAAAAGGAAGAACCTGCCGGGAATCTTGAAGTGGGAGGCGGCACGCTCAGCGGAACGGAGATTCGGGAGAACGAGATACCCAATCTCATCGACGAGATACCCGTTCTGGCTGTAGCCGGCGCTCTCGCCGGGGGAACGATGACGATTCGCAATGCGGCCGAATTGCGCGTCAAGGAAACCGATCGGATCAGAGCGGTGGTGGACAACCTGCGGGCGATGGGCGCGGACGTGACCGAGCATGACGACGGCATGAGCGTGATCGGCGGAAACAGGTTGCGTGGGGCAACTCTTGACTGTTTCGGGGATCATCGGATTGCGATGGCCTTTACCATAGCCGGGCTCTTCGCCGAAGGAGAGACCGTGATCCAGAACACGGAGTGCATCGCGACATCCTATCCGGGTTTCGAGAGGGATCTGGAACAGATTTGCGGCAAACAGAGATAGCGTCCCTCATGTCTTCCCCAAACCTTCCATTTGACGCCATCGCCATCGATGGCCCGGCCGCCTCCGGCAAGAGCACGGTGGCCAGGGTTCTGGCCGAACGACTGAACCTCGTCATGGTCAACTCGGGCGAGATGTACCGGGCCGTAACGCTGGCCGTAGTGCAGCAGGGAGTGGATCCGTGCGACCCGATCGCGGTGGCCAATCTCGTGAAGGCGATCAAACTTCGCTGCGTTGTCGAAAATGGTGGTTCACAGATCCTGTTGGACGGGGAGTATCCCGGTAACGCCCTTCGATCTGACGACGTGAACGCAGCAGTCTCAGCGGTAGCAGCTGTTCCCGAAGTGCGTCATCTTCTGGTCGCTCTTCAGCGTGAACTCCTGCAGTACGGTGATCTCGTGATGGAAGGTCGTGACATTGGATCCGTCGTCTTCCCGGCTACTCCCTACAAAATCTACATCGAGGCCTCCGAGGAGGTCCGGCGGCAGCGCCGTGCTGCCGAGGGGCAGATGGACTCGGTTGGCGACCGGGACCGCCAGGATAGCGCTCGAAAGACTTCTCCTCTCGTGGTGCCGGACGGGGCGGAGGTAATTGACAGCTCTCAAATGGTAATTGAGGAAGTGGTGGAGGCGGTCCTCGGGGTCCTGGGCGCCCGGGGCTGGTTCGACCGCGAGTCAGAAAGGAACCTGCCATGAGGACGCTTTACTGGATGACCAGGGCCTTGGCTCGAACGGTGTTCGCCTCAACCGGAGGGGGCATCGAAATCCTCAATCGCGACAAGCGCATCCACCAGGGCGGCGCTATCGTTGCAGCCAATCATACGAGTTACCTCGATCCACCCATCGTGGCCTGTGCCTATAATTCCCCGATTGCCTTTCTGGCGAGAAAAACCCTCTTCCAGGGGTTCGGGGCATGGCTCTATCCGCGGCTCAATGCCTTTCCCATCGACCGTGAACATGCCGATCTCCGGAGCATGAAAACCATC
Organism: Verrucomicrobiales bacterium; assembly: GCA_003483645.1. Classification (GTDB taxonomy): domain Bacteria; phylum Verrucomicrobiota; class Verrucomicrobiia; order Verrucomicrobiales; family Akkermansiaceae; genus Roseibacillus_B. The sequence goes on along the minus strand of DMYM01000194.1, from coordinate 3,364 downwards.
CTGCGGAGGCTGAAGGACGGCGAACGTGTCCTGATATTCCCGGAGGGGACACGCAGCGCAGATGGCAGGTTGCAGGAGGCCAAGGCAGGCATCGGTATGCTGGTGGCCAGGAGCGGTGTCCCGGTGCAGCCAGTGCGTATTTTCGGCGCCCACGAATCATGGCCCAAAGGGGGGAAATTCCGCCCCCATCGCATTCAGGTGGTCATCGGCGACCCAGTGAAGTTTGACCCCGGGGATCTCAAGGAAAAATCGCGGGAGGCCTACCAGCGAATTGCTGACCAGTTGATGAGGGCCATTGCGGAATTGAAAGTGGAGTAATCCGGCTTGAGCGACACGGGGAGCAGTGCCGAAATCACTCCGCGTCCCGGATCATCTCCCAGGCCCGGCCCACGCGCAGGATTACACCTTCCGCAAGATGAGGGCCAAGAATCTGCAATCCGACGGGCAACTCGCGGCCTTCCCGTTCCACCGTGCCACAAGGAACGCTGAGCCCGCAGATCCCGGCCAGGTTTGCACTGATGGTGTAGATATCGGCAAGGTAGTCCTGGAGGGGAGTATCGGCGAACTCACCGATCCTGCGGGCCGGGGTAGGGCTTACCGGGCCAACCAGGGCGTCCACCCGCTGGAAAGCCTGCTGGTATTCCTGCTGAATGAGGGTGCGGGCCTTCTGGGCCCGGAGGTAGTATTTCCCACTGTAGCCGGAGCTGAGAACATAGGTGCCTAGTATAATACGTCTCTTCACCTCCGGACCGAAGCCCCTGGCCCGACTGCCGCGGTACATCGCGATGACGCCCTCGCCGTTGTCGACACGATTGCCGTAGCGTACGCCGTCATAGCGGCTGAGGTTTGACGAGGCTTCCGCCGGGGCCAGGATATAGTAAGTGGCAACCGCGAATGAGGTGGACGGCAGCGAGATCTCGATCAGCTCCGCGCCCTCTGCTTCAAGTTTTCCAAGGGCTTCCTGGATCCGGACGCGCACCGCCGGATCAAGCCCCTCGTCCGCAAAATACTCCCGGGGCACACCCAGCTTCATCCCGGACACACCCTGCTGGAGTCCGGCAGTGTAGTCGGGCACCTCCACGTCAAGGCAGGTTGAATCCCGTTTGTCTCCGCCCGCGATGGCCTGAAGAAGGAGCGCGGAATCCTCCACCGTCTTGGTAAGGGGACCGATCTGGTCAAGAGAGGAGGCAAAGGCCACCAGTCCGTAGCGGGAGACGCGCCCATAGGACGGTTTCAGTCCCACCACTCCACAGTGACTGGCGGGCTGCCTGATGGACCCCCCGGTGTCCGATCCGAGCGCGGCGACGGCCATGTCCGAAGCCACCACTGCTGCGGAGCCACCAGAAGACCCGCCGGGAATTCGGTCGTGATCATGGGGGTTCCGGGTCTGCTGGAGGGCAGAGTTCTCAGTCGATGATCCCATCGCGAACTCATCGAGATTGGTTCGCCCATAGAGAACCGCACCCGCCTCCTTGAGCCGGGCCGATACGGTAGCATCGTATGGCGAGAGATAGCCACCTTCCAGGAACCGGGAGGCGCAGCTGCATGGATGATCCTCCACGTTGATATTGTCCTTCAGGGCAATGGGAATCCCCCCGAGCGGTCTGGCTATGTCGGCGGCCTCGGCATCCACGAGAGCTCTCTCGAGGTCGGAACTGAGGTAACCGCCGATGGTCTCATTCTGTGCGGAGATGGCAGTGCCCACTGACTCCACGATCTCACGGGGAGTCGTCTCTCCCGCGAGGAGCATGCGCCGGAGGGTGGCAATGCTGGTGCTGGCGAGGTTCACGACATGAAGAACTAGGAATCCACCACCTTGGGAACTCGCACCTGATCCATGGCCGTGTCCGGTGCATTGCGCAGGAACTGCTCGCGAGTGAGACTTTTGTCCGTCTCATCCTCACGGAAACAATCAAGGATCGGAGCGGGGTGCGCGGTTGGTTCCACCCCTTCCACTTCAAGGGAGGAGAGGGTGTCGACAAAAGCCAGGATATCACCCAGTTGCTTCTGAAACTGAGCAGTTTCCTCCTCGGTCAGATCCAGTCGGGCCAGACCGGCTACATAGCCGACATCAATTTCCGGGACCGCACTTTGTCTCTCACTCACACACGGATGTTCGGGAGAAAGCTTCAGGTTTAAAGTTTAAAGTTCACCGTTTATGTAACCAGGAACTGGAAGCCCTGGCATGCACGGGAGGCTTTAGACGGCCTGCAGAACCGAATAGATCCAGAACGAGAGCATCAGGATGGCCGTGACGAGCAGGAGAAAGAGAAAGGCGCTCTTGGTCTGGTAACGATGCTCATTGCGGATTTCTCCACGACTGAGCTGGGAGTAGAATTTGTGTTCACGGCGGCGGTCCGCCAGGTCATCAGGCGGGGGCATGGTGGTGATTTCCTCCTCCATTTCACGCCGGATACGATCAGGCGCCCCTTCAATGAACTCCTCAAGCTCACTGATGCGGGAGAGCAGTTGTTCTTCCCGCGAACTGAGGGGGCAGTTGACCTTCGGCTTGTTCCGGAAGAAACCCATTACTTGTACAGGAGAATGAGAAGAGCCAGGGTTCCCAGCACGAGCAAGGGAAGGTTGTAGGCCAACCCAGACCGGAAATTGGCCCCGAAACCACCTCCGGCTCCACCTCGCAACTTGGATCCGGAGGAGGGATTGCCGAAGATTCCGCGGGTCCGCCCGCCGGCAAAGTGAGTCACCGCGCTGTTGAATTCCTCTTCGGCCTGTTCCAGCATGCACAGGGCACGGCTCAACTCGGTGGCGAAAGACTCGCGTTGCCAGCCTTCGGGTTCCACCTTCTCGATGCGGATCAGATGGGCGGCGAAGGACTGTCTGGTCTGCTCGAGATCCTCCAGTTCCTGGCGCAGTTCGAAGAGTTCGCGGTCGATCGTGGTAACTGATCCGGAGAGACGTTCGGTGAGCTCAATCTGACCGTTGATGAATTCCTCTTTCCGCTGGTTCAGTTCATCCATCTCGCACTTCTGACGCTCCAGCTGTTCCCGTTGGTGCTGAAGCACCTCCAGCTGTTGTTGCGCCTCCCGCAACTGCCCCTCAAAGTCTTCGTTCTCAGAGGAGGTGCAGGGGTCAGCGCCCAGATTCATCTGAGTCTCCTTGAGTCTGAGGTGGTGTGTGTGTTCGGTTCCAGCAGTCATGGCAATCTCACAAGTGGATTTTAAAAAGGGCAGGGGACGCCATAGAATAATACTCGGAGGCCATATTTTTGGCTAGTAGATATTTAAGATTTGTTAATAAAACAGCCCCCGGCTCCCAAGGTTCGGGTGTTTTCCCAGCCGTAGCGCCAAAATCGCCACCGGGATCACGTGACAAAGCTCCTCTGGGTCCGGTTCACCCCTCTCCA
>DMYM01000039.1:5227-7431 GCA_003483645.1 Verrucomicrobiales bacterium | reverse complement strand
GCGCAGTCGACCGAAGCAGGAGCGGGGACTGCATCCAGCGATTCCATTTCTAGCCGCCGTGGTTGTCATTGTGGGGGTGTTGATGATCCTGGTGGTGCTGAAGCGCAAGGATCCAGATCCTGATCCGCCCGTGGTGGCTGACACGAGGAAGAACGTCCCGGCTCCGCTTGAGAGGGAGGTGAGTGAAGAGGGCGGCCGGGAGCGTTTCCTTGAGCAGGGGTGGAAGACTGACGCTTCAAATACCCTGGCCGGATTCCTGCAGGCTCGCAGCTCTGATGAGAAGGCACGCCATGTCATCGGCGGGGACGTGCTCATGGGCGAGATGGAGAAGTTCTACACCGGTGTCAGCGAGATCGACGAGTCAGACACTCCAGTCAATGCCTTCAGTCATCAGCAACTCGACATCATGGACCGCCGGAGGGGTCTTTTCCTCATGCGTTTCGAGAGACCCTCGCAATTGAAGATGTCCGAATTCTTCCGGCCCGTGGCCCCGCTTGAAATCCAGCACGACCTGAAGGAACCAGGCCTGCTCTTCTCCGCCTTTTCTGCCAGGGAGCGCTTTGCGATGGAGCCAGTGCGTGTGATGGCGTTCTTCAAGGAGGCGGATGGCAAACTGCTTCTGGACTGGAAGGTTTACACCCAGACGAAGTATCGTATTTTCAAGCATTTCATCAGTAGCCCACGACCTGGTGCGGGCGGGGTGTTCCGCGTGATGGTCCGGGAGACCATGCCTGTCGCGAAGACCGGAACGAATACCAACGCTGGGCGGACCTTCAGCCTGAGTGATCCGGCCTTTGCCCGGGACCGGGTCACGGTCACCGTGCTCAATGACGAACTGCCGGGCCGCATACTCTCCGAACTGGCATGGATCAATATTCCGGACCGACGGGATCAGAACCGTTACGCGACCGTGCGCCTCAGCTGGACGAGCGCTCCCGAAAATCAGATCCATCTCGACGAAGTGATCTGCTGGGAGTTTCTCGGTCTGGGCGGCGAGGCGGGAAACGCCGATCTCCTCGGAGAGGATGTGGCGGGGGGACCCGGTTCTGGGAAGGCCGTTCCCTTTGCGCCCGGGGAGGCGACCAACCCGGTTTCCATTCGTGAAGGGGAGCCTGGGGAGAAAATTCCCCCAGGCCTTCTCGGGGATGAGGGTGGATCCGACAGTAGCGGCGATGGCAAGGATGAAGAGGGAAATGAGGAGAGCCCGAAGGGCCCCGCCGCTCCGTGAATGAGACGATCGCCGCTGTCGCTACTCCCTTTGGTCAGGGTGCCCTCGCGGTGATACGCCTTTCCGGGGCTGAGGCCCTGCCGGTAGCCGGGCAGGCCTTGGGACGCGCCCCTGAAGGTCTGGAGGAACGGCACGCGCACCGGGCAAAGGTGCACGCCGAGGACGGTGTGGTGCTGGACGACGTGGTGGTGACGATCTTCAGAGGCCCGCGAAGCTATACCGGCGAGGATGTAGTGGAGATCAGCTGCCATGGCGGAGTGCTGGTGGTTCAGCGGTTGCTGGAACGTCTTCTGGAATGCGGCGCGCGGAGTGCGGAAGCCGGTGAATTCACTCAACGGGCGTTCCTGAATGGGAAGCTGGATCTCACCCAGGCGGAAGCGGTGATGGATGTCATCTCGGCGCAGACCGAACTTGCTCTCAGGGCGGCCCAACATCAACTCGGTGGCCGCATTGGGGTGGAGACGGAGATCCTGCGGGGCGAACTTCTGGAAATTGTGGCCCATGTGGAGGCTCACATCGATTTCCCCGAGGAGGATATTGATCCAGATACCGAGGCAGGGTTGATCGGGAGGCTGGAGGGTGTGAAGGGGCGAATCGATGGGCTGCTGGCGACCGCCGAGCAGGGACGCATTTTGCGCGAGGGTGCGCGGACCGTCATTTGCGGTGAACCGAATGTTGGGAAATCCAGCCTTCTGAATGTGCTTCTGGGCTATGAGCGCGCGATTGTGAGTGAGATGGCCGGGACGACCCGGGATACCGTCGAGGAGGTCGTGAATATCTGCGGGATTCCTGTCCGGTTGATTGATACTGCAGGGATGCGGGAATCCCTGGATGAAATCGAGCAACGGGGGGTGGAAAGGACGAAGCAACACCTGGCAGAGGCCGATTTGGTCCTGGAGGTGGTGGATACAAGCCGGGAAAAGGGGACGCTGTTATCAAGCCGCAACCGTGAGAACCGCCATCATCTCCTGGTGCG
>DMYM01000039.1:0-4915 GCA_003483645.1 Verrucomicrobiales bacterium | reverse complement strand
AAGCCGCAACCGTGAGAATCGCCATCATCTCCTGGTGCTCAACAAGAGCGACCTCGGCACCCATCCCGACTGGAACCAGGAGGGGAAAGGGGTTGCGATTTCCTGTAGAGAGGGAACCGGCATGGATGCTCTGGGCGAAGCGATTGGGGACCAACTCTCCCTTGGGGCTGCCAGTTGGGGGCAGGAGGCAGTGGCTGTCAATGCGCGGCACCAGGATTGTCTGCGGCGCGCGGAGAAAGCGCTCTCGGCGGCCCGTGAGCAATTAAGTGCGGGGGAGAGCCCGGAATTTGCGGCCGTTGATTTGAGAATTGCACTCGATGCCATCGGCGAAGTGGCCGGGAAGGTGGAAACGGAGGAATTGCTCGGTGAAATCTTCGGGCGCTTCTGTATTGGTAAATAGAATTCTTATGGTGGACAAATCGATCACTCTTTGGTTTTCGTGCACCGGTGGGAGAACCCGGTCGGGGAGGCTTATGGCATTCCCACGGGCCGGAATACTGCCATGGTGAGCCCCGTCCCAGGGCTGGAAAATGGATATCCCGCCCCCGGCAGCCGGGGGGAAGCCTTTCTTGAGGAAGTGAGGAAGGGGGCGTGGTAAAGATTTCAGCATTACATTCTCCGGCAATTCCGTGAGGAGAGACTTGAAGAATCACGATGTTGTGGCTTGGTAATCCGCAGGAACCCCCATGGAAGGAAAACGATTCATTCTCCTCCTGAGCACGGCGGTCCTCGGCGCAGGGCTCGTATTCCCGGCTCAGGACGAAGCGGAACCTCCGGCCCCGGCGGCGGCGGAGGGGACCGTGGCAGAGTCAGGAACGGGAGAGGCAGACGAACTTGATGCCCCGGACGAGAAGCTCCTTCAGGCGCGCAAACTGGTCCTCCAGCTGGGCGACGAATCCTACCGCGTAAGGGAGGAGGCCACCAAGGGGTTGTGGGGGCTTGGAGAAATCGGGATCGTGGCGATCAGGGAAGGGATGGAAACCGACGATCCGGAGGTGGCCCACCGCTCGCGGATTCTTCTGCAGCGTATTCTCACCGGGATCACTCCTGATACGCCCCGGAAGGTGGTGGATCTCGTCCAACGCTACTTTCGCTCGGGCGTGGGTGGAAAGAAGGCGGTTTTCCAGGCGCTCCTCGATGCTGAGGCCTTTGTCCAGATGCTTCGCATCTACCGCTTTGAAGAAGACGAAGAGTCCCGGCAGAGTTGTGCAGAGTTGGTGGAGAAGGCGGTTCTGCCGCTCACCCTCAAGGAACTGGTTGAGGGGAATGTGAGCCAGGCGGAAGCGATGTTGCGGCTGGCGCCGGTAAGTGACCAGAACAGTCGTCGCCTGGCTTGCCTCCTTCGGGTGCAGGACAAATTGGACCGTGAAATGGAGGTGGTGGCTCCCGCGATAGCCTACCGGGACGATGGCAAGGTCACGGAGGCGACCCGCGATTTTGCGAACCGCCAGTTGGCCCTGCTCCGTTCCAAGGGGCGCTACACTGAAGCGCGTCAGCTCGCTGAAAAAATGGATCGCTCAGACATTGTGGCGGTGATGGCGCTCTTCGAGGGAAATCCTGCCCCCTATCTTCAGTGGTATATGGATCGCCCCAAGGAATCGCCCATCGTGCGGGCGCATGCCGAGATCGTCCTGAAAAGGTGGCAGTTGAACCACGAGGAAGCCGATCGTCTGATGAGGCAGATGGCGGAGGAGGCCGCAGGAGGAGGTGACGAGCGACGCGAAGCGATGCTTTCGCTTCTGCTCAATGGCAATCTCAAGGCCGGGCTTCCTCCTCTGTTCCAATCCAATAAGGATGCCGCCTTCACTTATTACGAGACCGTCGAGCAGCCCACGAAGGCTGTGCAGGTGCTGGGTTATGTCGGGACCGCCGAGGAGAAGGCGCAGTGGCTGGAGAAACGCTACCAGGCGATGCGGGACGACTGGGCGGATTCGGAGAAGGAACGCTACCAAGCGCTTACGATCGCCTCGTTCCTTCATACGAGGGGCGAGAGTGCCGAGGGTCTCGGAATCATGGAACAGATTTCCGCAATCGCTTCCGGCGAAGGCCACACCAACTGGCTGGAATTCATTGGTCGCCTCAACGACCTCGGAGGCAGCCTCTATGAACTGGCATTCTTCATTGCGACAAAGAAGCTGACTCCGGACTCGAAGGAGCGGGACGATCTCAGGATCGTCTCGCATCTGTTTGGGGAGGGAGATTCCGCGCCCCGACTCTGGCATCTGCTGGAGTCACTGGAGAAGGACAAGGCCAAGCGGATCATCCTTCTGGGAGCTCTTTACGGGTTTGTGCATCTGGAGGACGAGAAGCTCCGGGCGTTTTTGGAGGAACTGGAAAAGAAGGCGGGGGAGCAGGAAGCCCGGGTGCAGACCCTGGCAGATCTGCTGGAAGCGGCGGAGGCGCGGGATGACGCCAAGGCTTCCCTGAAGCTCCTGGAAGAGCTCATCAAACTCGATGCGGATGAGAAGTGGGGCAAGAAGCTGGCGGCCTACTACGGCTACGTCTCGGACTGGGAGAAGGCCGCCGTCTCCCTGCGGTCGATTCTCGAGAAGGAGCCAACCAATCTGCGCTACCTGGCCGTCTACGGAGGGGTCCTGGTGCGGGCGGATCGGACCGAGGAATCTGCCCGGCCACTAGAGACGGTGGAGATCTTCTCGCTCGATGAGCCCATTCGTCTGCTGCGACTGGCCATTGACGTGGAGCGCAGTGGGGCAATCAGGGAGGCGGAAGGCTTCTGGAGAAAACTCATCATGACCGGTGGGCCAAGTGACTGGTACTGGCAGACGGCCGCCTCCTACTTTGCCAAGCATGCGCGGCACAACAAACAGTGGCGGGTGGCAGCTGCCTTCGCGGAAGTGGATGCCATGCAGTATCTGAAGGGACGCTCCACCACCATCAATCCGGTCGGGTTCATCCGTAAGCGTTTCATAGCGGACCTCTATCGCGCTCTCGCCCTGCACCAGGAGGGCAACACGGAGGAGGCCATGAAACTTTTCCGAAGCTCGTTCGAGATCCTGAATGGCGACGGGATCCTGGCCGATGACTATTTTCCACTGCTTCGGGAAGCGGGCCTGGTCGAGGAACACGATCGCAATTTCAAGATCGTCTACCAGCGTTTCCAGGAATCGATCGACTCCTACCCGCAGGCACACAACACCTACAACAGTGCGGCGTGGATGGCCTCCCGTGCATGTCGTGAACTTCCCGATGCCCACGAGAAGATCCGCAAGGCGCTCTCAATGCGTCCCCGGCAGGCGGCCTATCTCGACACCATGGCGGAAGTCTGGTTCGCCAAGCGCAATCGCGAAGAGGCGGTTGCCTGGTCGCGCAAGGCGGTCCAGGAGAGCTTTCACGGCGGATCAAGTTCCGATGCGGGGGTGGGTCTGCGCGAACAGTATGACCGGTTTTTCTCCGGGGAGTTCCCGGTTCCCTAGGAAGAGATCTGCCCGGCGGAGAGAGGGGCAAACGGAGGGGGTGGGATTCGAACCCACGATAGGTTTCCCTATGCCGGTTTTCAAGACCGGTGCATTCGACCACTCTGCCACCCCTCCTTGAGATCGTGAGGATGCAGATCCAATGGCTGTTCGCAATTACGAAATGATTTCCCGGACCCGGTCTGGAGGCAAGATCCGGAGAAGTTGTCAGGTGGTTCCGGAACGGTTTTCAGGGGTTGCTCCTTCCCCTGGATCAGTGAAACCTGCAGCATGCACAAGTCGCTCACTCTTGTTCTCCTGTTTCTGGTATCGCCCCTGGGGGAAGCCGGCGAGTGGCCCCCGGGGGATCCCTCCAGCAGCAAGATCTTCAATGAACGGAAGACGGAGACCTTCCGGCATGGGGTTCACCCGGAGTGGGGCTACGCGGCGGCCCAGGAAGATGCCTTCGTGGTGATGCATCCGAAGGCCAGCCGGTCGAACGCGCCCCTCTATGTCGTGCTGCATTCCGCCGGGCACGATGTCTTCTCCTGCGTGAACTGCACGAAGACGGTTGGCAACCACGACATCTATCGTTCACCGGACGATCACTACGCCCTCTACCTTGACTGCCGGAAGAATCGTAATGACTGGTGGTGGGGTGGAATGCACCGCCGGGACAAGGGATTGACCGAACGGAATTCCGGAGGGGACACCGTGCCGGTCGAGAAACGGGTGATCGACACGGTGCGATGGGCGATCAAACGCTACCGAATCGATCCCAACCGGGTCTACCTGTCCGGGAATTCGATGGGAGGTAGCGGCACTCTTGGAATCGGCATGAGGCATGGGGACGTCTTTGCGGCCATCAAGGCGAATGTTCCGGCGGGGGTGGAGCATGTCTCCGAGCGTCTCTTCTTCCCGCCCAAGAGCGCTCCGAAAGAACTGTCCCTGCCGGATCCACCAATCTGCGTCAACTATTCCGCCCAGAACGACGGCTGGTCTTTCGGGCATGATCGGTTTTTTGATGTGATGGAAGAACGGAACTACGCACTCTTTTTCTACTGGGGTCCCTTCGGGCACGCCAACAACTCTGCCAGGATCAAGACGGTGAACGACCTGATTGATTCCTTCGACTGGTTGAGTGTGAGGAAGGACGAGGCCTACCCGGTCTTCACGAAGGCCTCCACCAACTCGAAGTTGCCCTGGCCCGACGATCTCAAGAGCGGGGAAGCGGGCCAGGTCAATGCCTTCTTTCGCTGGAAGACCGTGGAGGACGCCGCCCAGAGGCTGGAAATGTCACTCTTTCTGGTTTCCCGCAGGGACCTTAAGACGGGGTTCAAGATTCCGGCGGAAGCCCGGACTGATGTGAGTGTGCGACGGTTGCAGAATTTCAGGGTCAAAGCCGGTGCGCTCTTCCAGTGGCAGTTTGGAAAAGCAAAAGGGGAAGGTAAGGCTGATGCACAGGGACTGATAGGCATCCCTGGCTTGAAGGTCACCAGCAC
>DMYM01000120.1:4072-5556 GCA_003483645.1 Verrucomicrobiales bacterium | reverse complement strand
GGAGAGCGCCAGCCCCCTACATCTCAAGAAAGGTCGGCACCTTGCCTGGATTCACGCCCGTGCGAGGATTGGCATCGGTCTGGACACCGGTGAAGACGCCGCGCTCTGCCGGGGAACCGAGCGAGGAGATGTCATAAACAATCAGTTCGCGGCCCTTGCCTGCATCGACGGTCTTACGGGCCAGGCGTGTTCCCAGGAGTTGCTCCATCATCTGCACTTCCATGCGAACCGCACTGGGATAGGCTTCATAGATTGCCGTCATCGGATGATGGTATTCCTCGATCCGCAGTCCATCCCTTGCTTCGTAGGTGCACTTGCTGAAGCATCCTTCCGAATCCCGCAACTCGGCGAGTTTGGTTGCCTTTTCAGAGAGGGAAGCGGTCCCCCTCATCATCTCACTCCAACGCTGGCGCTGGTTTTCAAAGTGGTGGAACAGCATCTTCTCCGGCGCGGATTCACCGTAGAGCTGTTTCACTCCCTGCAGAAGGTTAAGAGTGAGCGACGCGCCGGCCTGGGGGAAAAGGTCGTCGCAGGCGTCGGTCAGCCGATACAGTTTTTCGGGACGACCTACCTGCGTACGAGGAACCCGCCACGTTTTAAGGTAACCCTTCTTCTCAAGGTTGACGCAGTGTTGCTTGACCCCCATATAGCTCATTTTGAGCTCTTTCGCCAATTCGGAGACGGCCATTCCGTCCGATCGTTTCAGCGTTTCAAGGATCGCGGCGTATGTTGGGCGTGCAATATCACGCAGTGCTTGTGAAAACATGTGTTAAGACTCTATCCTCCTATAGTTAAGATGGCTTAAACGTAAAGTTTTCCGTTTTTTTGTCAACCGACTTTTGACAAGACCCGCTTCTCCCTTAAATTCGGTCCCTCTGATGGCCTCCTTTGACTACGATACGGAAGTCAGATTCAGTTCCGCAGCTCCGGGATACTGGTCTGCCCGGGATGTCTCTCCCGCCCAGTGGGCTGACTACCGCTGGCAGCTCAAGAACCGGGTGCAGAGACTGGACCGGATGGAGGAGCACCTGACGCTCAGCGAGGAAGAACGTTCGGGAATCCTGCTCACCGGAACCAAACTGGCTTCTGCGGTCACCCCCCACTATTTCAACCTGATAGAGGCAGACAACCCCGGTTGCCCCATCCGCCGGCAGATTATCCCCCGGGTCGAGGAAACCTTTACTGACCCTCACGAGATGACTGATCCCTGTGGGGAGGACAGCAACATGCCCGTTCCGGGACTGGTTCACCGCTATCCGGATCGAGTCCTCTTCCTGGTCACCGACCGTTGTGCTTCCTACTGTCGTTACTGCACCCGCTCGAGGGTGGTTTCGGGAGTGGGCGAGCAACATCTGGAGACGCAGTGGGAGGCAGCCTTCGACTACCTGGAGAACACCCCGAAGGTCCGTGATGTTCTTCTCTCCGGAGGGGATCCCCTGCTCCTCTCCGACGCCAAACTTGAACGCATCCTGTCCCGTTTGCGC
>DMYM01000120.1:0-3685 GCA_003483645.1 Verrucomicrobiales bacterium | reverse complement strand
CAGCGCGTCACTCCGGAACTCTGCGAAATCCTGAGCCGGCATCATCCCCTCTTCATTTCGATCCACTGTAACCATCCGCGCGAGTTGACTACTGAGGTCCGGGAGGGCCTTGAACGTCTGGCCGATGCGGGAATCCCGCTGGGAAATCAATCTGTTCTCCTCAGGGGAGTGAACGACAGTGTGGAGGTCCAAAGGGCGCTGGTTCACAAGCTCCTTCTGTGCCGGGTGAAACCCTACTACCTGTACCAGTGTGATCTCATCAAAGGATCTGCCCATCTCCGCACCCCGATTCAAACTGGTCTCGAAATCATAGAGGGATTGCGCGGTCATACCACCGGTTACGCCATCCCCCAGTTCGTGATCGATGCGCCCGGCGGAGGCGGGAAGATTCCCCTCAATCCGGACTACGTGGTCCGTAGTGATGAACGAAATACTCTCCTGCGTAATTACGAGGGAAAGGAGTTCCTTTACCCGGAAGCGCAGGAACTCGGCTCGTTGCTGATGTAGCGCCCCCGGCATGTAGCCCGGGAGTCACCTCGTCGACACCTGCCGAAGGGCGGTATTTTGCCTTTCCAAACTATCCGGATTAGCTATCATCCCAATTCCACGAATCGGTTCACCCTTCCTGTGAGTGATTTTGCCAAAGCCAAGATTGTCTTCGCCCTTGCCCTGGTAGCAGTCCTGTTTGCGATCCATTCGGTGGTAAGGGACTTCGAAAACGCTGGTTTCTCCTTCTTCGGGACCGTCCTGCAGTTCCGGATGATTTACTTCCTCATGCTCGGTCTGCTGGGTTGCGTGATCTACTTTTACGCGATCGACTTTATCACCGACAATCCCCTCGGTCTCGCCCATCGGGTGGGAAACCTCTTTTACGCGATTTCCCTGCTCTTCCCGCCGGTCTTCGCCATCGTGGCGCTCTCTATCAAGGTGGCCGAAGGCGTGGTCTGGATTTCGAGTTCTCCTCTCGCAGGCGAGATCTCCAAGCTGGCCATCGCCTCCATAGCTGCCGGGGCAGGTCTTCTCATTGCCAAGCTGGCATCTGCTCACATGAATCGCAGAGACCGGGCGGACAATGTGGATCGGCTTGCTTTCCAGTCCAAGGCACACCTTCAACGTGCGGAGGAACTTATGGAGGTCGGGCATTATGACCTGGTGGCTCTCGAGGGCTACCGGTGCATTGAAAGCGTTTTGCAGCGAACCCTCCTGGACGACAACGTTCATGTCTCCAGCACCCGCGCCAATCAGCTTATTCCCATCGCGGCCCGTGTCGGCATCATTCCGGAAAACTACGTGGGAATCTTCCACGAACTTCGCATTGCGCGAAATCGCGCCGTTCACAGTCGCGACGAGTTCACCGGCAAGGACGCGTCCTGGTTCCTCGACGCCACTCGCCGCATGATCAATGCCGTCCGTGCGGCACGGCCTGAGGAACAGGACGGGAAGTTTGCCGAAGTGGCTTCATCATTCGAGGAAAAGGAGGGACACGATCTGGCGCACCAGCAGGAAGGAGAGCCTGTCCCCATGCCCCAGAACTGATCACCGCAGGGCCAGATAGCAGATGTAGACACCATAAACGGCGAGCAGAATCGCCCCCTCCCCCCGCGCAAGTGTCCGCCGCCTCCAGAGGAAGGGAAAGAGCAGGAAAGTGAGCGCCAGCATTACCCCGAGATCCCAGACCTGCAGGTCAGGCGTGCGCGTCAGGGGAGAAACGGTAGCGGTCAATCCGACCACGCACAGGATGTTGAAGATGCAGGAACCCACCGCATTGCCGATAATCATGTCCCCCTGCCTTCGCAGGGCGGCCACGATCGAGGTGGCGAGTTCCGGAAGAGAGGTCCCGAACGCCACCACGGTCAACGCAATCGTAGCCTCGGAGACGCCGAAACTCCGGGCAATGCTGCTGCCACCCAACACCAGGCGGTCTGCTCCGTAGACCAGTGCTCCCATCCCCAGCAGGATGAACCCGACGTCATAGAGCATCCTTCCGTCGCTCTTCGACTGGACGGTTTCCACCTTGTCGTCCGGGAGGGCGTCGCGATCAACGTTCCGAGGTGTCCGCCGGGCTTGCCGCAGGCTGATCAAGGTGTAGGTGATTACTCCCGCAAAGAGCATCAGGCCTTCCCCTCGATCAATTGCGCTATCGCGAAGCAACCACAGGAAGACGGCGGAGATGATCAGCAGGATGGGCATTTCCCGCTTCAAGATCTGCAGGTGCACAAAAATGGGTCGAATTACCGCGCCCACGCCGAGAATGAGGGCAATGTTGCAGATGTTGGATCCGACCACGTTCCCCAGCGCCATGTCCCCCTTGGGCGGATCCTTGAGGTTGGCCTGCAGGCTCACAAGGAGTTCGGGGGCGCTCGTCCCGAAGGCCACCACCGTCAGGCCCACCACGAGGGGCGCGATGCCCATCTTGAGGGAAATCTCCCTCGCTCCCTTTACCAACCATTCACCTCCAAGGTAGAGGAGCATCAGACCAAGCAGGAGCCAGAGAAAGTCGATGAGAACGTGCACTCGGTGGGAGCCTGTCGCATCATCCTCGAAACTCGACTACAAAATCCCGGGCGAATTCCATTTCCCTCTCCCCGGAGACACGCTAACTCCCCGCCATGTCACAGCATAGAATTGCAATCCTTCCCGGTGATGGAATCGGCCCGGAAGTCATGAGAGAGGCCTGCAGGGTGCTTGAGGCAGCTGCGGCGCAATGCGGTTTCACAGTGACCAGCGATGAGTTTCTGGTAGGAGGCGCAGCCCTGGATGCCACCAGCAATACGACGCCCCTGCCGGAGGAGACCCTGAAAGGATGCGAGACCTCCGATGCCATTCTCTTTGGCTCAGTGGGCGGACCCAAGTGGGAGGGTCTGCCTCCCGATATCCAGCCGGAGCGCGGTGCCCTTCTTCCCCTGCGCAAGCATTTCGGACTCTTTGCCAACCTGCGTCCGTGCGTGTGCCACCCCTCACTCATTCAGGCCTCTCCGGTAAAAAACGAACTCATCCCCAACGGATTCAACGTGTTATGCGTGCGCGAACTGACGGGAGGCATCTACTTTGGTTCCCCCAAGGAGCGACGGGAAGAAAATGGGGAGGAAATCGCAATAGATACCATGGTCTATCGCCGCAGTGAAATCGAACGCATTACACATGTCGCCTTTCAGGCTGCACAGGGGCGTAGAAAAAAGATTTGTTCGGTGGACAAGGCCAACGTGCTGCAGAATTCACGACTCTGGCGCGAGACCGTCGAGGAAGTGGCCAAGGGATATCCCGATGTCGAACTCTCCCATTTGTATGTCGATAACGCGGCCATGCAACTCATCCGCTACGCACCCGATTACGACGTCATCGTGACGGGGAATCTCTTTGGCGACATCCTCTCCGACGAGATGGCCATGATCTCAGGGTCCCTTGGGATGCTGCCCAGTGCGAGTCTCGGCGGATCTGGCGAAACCGGTTGCAATTTCGGACTCTACGAACCCAGTGGTGGATCCGCTCCCGACATTGCTGGCCAGGGCATCGCCAATCCCATCGCCCAGATTCTTTCCCTTGCCATGCTCCTTCGCCACTCTCTGGCAGAAACCGCTGCCGCCGACAGCATTGAGGCCGCGGTAGAGAAGGCTATTGGAGACGGATTCCGCACCGGTGATATTTTCAGCGGGTCGGAGGGAGAGAAGCGGGTCAACACCGCCGA
>DMYM01000186.1 GCA_003483645.1 Verrucomicrobiales bacterium | reverse complement strand
CTTGACGCCGCCGCCCGCCAGCCAGCAGGTGAATCCGAAGGGATTGTGCTCGCGGCCCTTACCTCCGTCCTGGGCGAGCGCGGTGCTCGGGGTGCGCCCAAATTCCGAGGCGCACACCACCAGGGTTTCCTCCAGCATTCCGCTGCGCTTCAAATCGGTCAGGAGCCCGGCGATGGGTTTGTCCACTTGCCGCGCCGGTTGCTCATGTTCCTTGACGAAGTTGCGGTGGGCGTCCCACGGGCCGAAGCCGCTGGTCTGGTGGAAGACCTGGGTGAAGCGCACCCCGCGCTGCGCGAGGCGGCGCGCCACCAGGCACATCGTTCCAAAATCGCGCGTCTCGTTTTCGTCGAGGCCGTAGAGTTCGCGGGTTTCCTTGGATTCCTTCTCCAGGTCGAGGGTGTCCGGCACCGAGGTTTGCATGCGGGCCGCCAGTTCATACGACTTGATCCGCGCGGTGAGGTCTGGATCGTCCGGGTACTCGATGTAGTTGAGTTTGTTGAGATTTTGCAGGACGCGCAGTTGGGCCGTCCGTTCCTCGGGAAGGATCGAGCCGCCCTCCACCTGCAGGAAGGGGAGCGGATCCTTGCGGTCCAGGTGGAGCCGCACCCCCCCGTACTGCGGGCCGAGATAGCCCGCGCCGTAGACGAAGTCGCTTCCGCAGCAAGTGTCCGCCGGCTTCCCGAGCACCACGAACTCGGGCAGGTTTTGGTTCAGCGATCCCAGGCCGTAGGTCACCCACGAACCGACCGTCGGCAACCCGCCTTCGAGTGACCGTCTGCCGGTGTGGAATTGGAGTTGTGCTTCGTGCAGGGCCGTGGTGGTCCAGAAGGAACGGACCACCGCAATGTCGTCGATGCGCTGCCCGATGTGGGGAAAGAAATCGCTGACCGGGATGCCGGACTCTCCGTATTGTTTGAACTTGGTCTGGGTGCGAAGGATCGGGCGGGTCTCCGCGGCGCGCTCGAGCTTGACCTGGAAGGGATTCTTCTCCGGGTCGAGGAGATCGCGGTAAGGCGTCTGCAAAATGGTCTTGCCGTCGAACTTGTCGAGGGCCGGTTTGGGGTCGAAGGTCTCCATGGGACTCAGGCCCCCGCACAGAAACAGCCAGATTACCGACTTGGCCTTCGGTTCGAAGTGCGGCCCGCTCTCCGGTCCACGGGGTCCCTTCCCGCCGGGCTCTGCCCCCGCGAGGCCCGGAGCGAGAAGCACGTTGCCCAGCGCCATCCCGGCCACGCCCATCCCCATGTCGGCCAGGAAGGTTCGGCGCGCCACGCCGGGACAGGTGGTGGGTGGCTGTTGGTGGGGTGGGTTCATGAGCGGTGTTTCAGTGTTCCGTGTGGCGGCATTTGTTAGAATGTGGATCAGCTGACCTGACACTCGCGAATCGAGAACTGAAAGCCTTCATCGGATTGTCACAAACTCATGGTGGTTGAACAGGAGGTGCACTAGGTTTTCGCGGGCGCGCAAGGCCGGATCGGACGAGGGCCGCTTAAGGTCCGCGGTATCGTTGGTGGCCCCTTGCTTTGCGGTCTCGCTGCTTTCGAGGAACTCAAGTTGCTCCCGAAGGTAATCGGCACCGATTTTGCGTTCCTCGTCCGCAGCAGGGCGAGCCAGGACCTGAAGAAACGCCTGCTCAATGAATACTTTCGCATCGCCGTTCGTTTCGCTGTTCAGACTGCGGGCCAGGTGACGGGAACTTTGCAGCACCAATTGGCTGTTCAAGAGGGCCAGCGCCTGCTGCGGTTGCACACTGTGAGTGCGTTGGTAGCACTCCTGCGGCACCGCCCCGTCGAAGGTGGTGAGCAGGGTCATTTGCGTATTCGGACCGTGGCGAAAATAGAGACTGCGTCGCAGCTCTTGCTCGCCGCGATCGGCCTCGAGGGGCGCTCCACCCTGTGTACGGTCGAGGCGGCCGGAAATTGCCAGGATGCCGTCGCGCACTAGTTCCGCCTCGATGCGTCGCGGTGCAAATCGCCACAGGAAGTGATTGTCCGGATCTATGGCCGGTGAGCCGAGCACGTTCTCGTCCCGCGGGGTGGGGGTGCTCGCCAGGCGGTAAGTCGCACTGGTGACGATCAGGCGATGCAGGCGCTTCATCTTCCAGCCGTGCTCCATGAGGTCGGCCGCCAGCCAGTCGAGCAGAGCCGGGTGCGAGGGAGGCTCTCCGCCTTTGCCGAAGTCGTTCACGGTCGACTCGAGGGCGCGCCCGAAGTGCCGGGCCCAGATGTGATTCACGGCCACCCGCGCGGTGAGCGGGTGGTTGCGATCGCCCAGCCACTGCGCCAAGGCGAGGCGCCGGCCGGTGCTGCCCTGAGCGACGGGTTCGATCTGGAACGGAGCGCCCTTGAGTAAAATCGGCACCCCCGGGGCGATCGGGTTCTCCTTGTCGGGAACCAATTCGTTGCCCCGCACATAGAGCCAGGTCTTGGGGTTGGGATTCGCGTCATAGGCCCGCGGAAAGCCATCGTCGCGAATGGAGTGCGGTTCGAAGACGGCGCGGAGTTGGTAGTATTCCTTCTGCGTGATTGCGTCGACCGGGTGATCGTGGCAGCGCGCGCACTGAATGGTCAGACCGGCGAAGGCCTGCAGAGTGTGATCGACCGTGGCATGCAACCATACGTCGCGGGACTTGGCCTTGTTCCGCGCCAGAAAGCCAGTCGCTTGCAAGGCGCCTTGATCTGAAGGCGCGCACTCGTCGCCTGCCAGCATCTCCCGGACCATCGCATCGTAGCCCTTGTCGGCGTTGAGCGATTCGACGATCCAATCCCGCCAGCGCCACATGTTCGGTGGAATCTCCGAGCCGTCGTTGACTTTATTGCGGTCCTGGTCGGCGTAGCGCCAGATGTCCATCCAATGCCGGGCCCAGCGCTCGCCGTAATGCGGGCTGGCGAGGAGACGATCCACCAGCTTCTCGTAGGCCTGCGGCGAAGAGTCCTCCAAAAACTCGACCTGTTCCGGCGGGGACGGCGGCAAGCCGATCAGGTCCAGATACACGCGGCGCAGGAGGACTTCGCGCGGCGCCTCGGGCCGCGGGCGCAGACCGCGCGACCGGTGCCCGGCGGCGATGAAGGAATCGATCGGGTTGCCCACCCAGTCGGGGTTTCCGGCGGATGGAACCGGGGGACGCTGCACCGGGGTAAAGGGATTCCAGCGGTAGTCTTCTCCGGGAAATTCCGTCGCGGGCAACTCCCCCCCCACCAGTGCGATGGCTATTGCCGGCAATTGGAAAAACAGCGAGTTCACGATAATTCATTAATTACCTCCGGCCCGCGCCCGATCTTGCCGGGGATTCTTCACCCTGAGGGCCGATGACAAAATAAACATCGTTGTCGGAATTATGAATCGCCCAAAT
>DMYM01000076.1 GCA_003483645.1 Verrucomicrobiales bacterium | reverse complement strand
GTCGTGCGCATTCCCCGTAGCGAAGTCAAAACCCTGCTGCGTTCCCCGGTTTCCCTCATGCCGGCCGGACTGGAGGGAATCTTGAGCGACCAGGATCTTGCCGACCTGGTGGCTTACCTGCAGGTCTGCAAGTAGGGAGGCCCTGATCTCTCCGCCTGCAAGTCAGGACCCAATGCAATAGAGCATGGAAAGCGAGCGCGCGTAGATCCGTCCCCCGATCGGAGCGAGGCCGGCCCGGAAGATCTCGTCAACCTCCGCTCCCAGCACATTGGTCCTGATAACCTCGAAGCGCTTGCCGGGCTTGAGCACCACGGTCTTCCCACCGTAGACGGACTGGATGAGGACATGTCCGTTCATGACAATTGGAGCTGCGGCATATTCCCCCTTCACTCCAAGATGTTCCTGCCAGTGGATCCTGCCGGTCCCGGCGTCGTAACAGGAAGCCAATCCGGACATCGATATGACAATCAGGAAATCGCCCACTACCACGGGGGAGGGCAGGTCCCGACCTCCCCGGCGCGGCGCGTGCCAGGCCATGCGGGACTTGGTGACGTCCCCGGACCCCCCGGGTTTCACCGCGTAGGTGTCTCCTGGTTTGCCATTGACGACATAGAGAAGTCCGTTCGCAAAGTCCGGAACCGGTGAACCCCGTCCGTTGAAGGCCCGACAGAACCAGAGTTCCTTCCCGTTCTTCGGATCATAGCCCCGGACGCCAAATTCTCCATTCAGCACCAGTTCCTTCTTTCCACCCGCCTCGACCAGGATCGGCGTGCTCCACCCGCCCCGCGGCTTGTCTTCGCGCGCCGTCTGCCACAACGGTTCGCCGCTGCCTATGTCGAGTGCCACCAGCGATGACGCACCCTCCGCATCGCAGTTCTGGATCACCATGTTTCCCACGATGACCGGGGAGGCGGCCACGCCCCACGGCCCCGGAAAGTCGCCTAGCTCCTTCACCCAGAGCTTCTGCCCGTCAAGATCATAGCAATGCAGCCCGGCTGGCCCGAAAAAGGCCACCACCCGCTCGCCATCAGTGGCGCAGGTCGGGGTAGCGTAGCTGTTCATGCGGTGGGGCTTCTCCGGGGAACCGCATGCAATGGTCTTTTCCCAGAGGGACTTGCCGTTCCCACCGTCCAGACAATGGAGATAGCGCTCACGGCCATCATCGGAAGCGCCGGTGAGGAACAGCTTGCCGTCCCAGTTCACAGGTGAGGACTGCCCCTTGCCTTTCAGGGGAACCTTCCAGAGAACCGATTCGGCAGACCACTTGAGAGGCACATCCCTGGCGGTGGAGTGCCCCCTTCCGCTTGGGCCACGAAACTGAGACCAGTTATCCTCGCCATGCACTTTCGCATGAGGAAGAACAAACACGCAGAGGACGAGAAGCGGGAAGGAGTGAACTGAGGGATGATGACTGGTTCTCATGGGCCTGTGCTACTGGTTGGTTCCCGAATCCTCGCGTTCTGCCGGAGCAGATAAAGGGAAAACGACCTGATTCCGGGAATCTCTCCTGTTTTCAGGTCCTTGATCATCTGGCCTGAAGGGCATCCCCTTGCAGGACGATCGGATCAGGACAGGCAGCCGTTTCAGACCGAAACCCAGCATCCTGCTTCCACCGACTGCGAGGCGGCATCGGTGAATTTCTGTGCGATCCAGCCGTCTTCCAGGCTGGGGTGTGCATTGGAGCCTTCCTCTCCCCTGATGACGGGAGCCAGCGAAGGGAAAACCCACCGGGAAAAACGGTTTCCGAAACCTTCGTCCGGCGCACTCGCCACCACCTGCTTCTCCCGGTCGGGCCTCACCAGGATGACCTCCCCCGACCACCGATCGATGCTCAGGGAGGCCGAGGTCCCATGCAATTCAAGTTCCGGGGCGAGATGCTTGCGCAGGAAGGTTGCATGCGAGAGCAGGTAGGTTCCCACCGCCCCGTTGGCATAACGGCAGGCCACGCTGGCATAATCAACCGTTCCACCCTGCCGCGAACTCCCGGCTGCCTTCGTCCCATCACTGCCCCAGTCGAGCGCCTCGCCCAGGTTGATCTCCCCAAGGTCGGCTTTGGAAGGAGTGAGAGTTTCTCCGTGTGCCAGAACGCTGGTGGCTTCCGCCCCCATGATCCAACGCACCACATCATAGGCATGTGATCCCACGTCCGCAATCGTCCCCGCCGAGGACAGCATGGGATCATCCCGCCAGGTCAACGGCATGTCGGCAGGACGCGGATTCTGCCAACGGAAGACGGTCGAGACGATTTCTCCCAGTTCGCCCGCGGCCACCAGCTCCCGCGCGATCTCGAAGACCCCTACCATCCGCGTCCAGAAGGGCACAAAGTGGGCCAGCGCCGGGCGGGCATCCCGATAAAGCCCCCACATCTCCTCTGCTTCAGCGGCATTCATTCCCACCGGTTTTTCGCAGAGCAGGAGCTTCCCCTGCTCCGCGCAGGCGAGCACGGCTTCGTGGTGCAGGGCATCAGGGGTTCCCACAATCACGAAATTCACCTCGGGATGCTCCACCACCTCCCGCCAGTCCGGCGTGGCCAACTGCGCGCCATCCTCCTCCGCCGCCCTGGCCAGCAGATCTTTCCGCCGGGCACAAACCGCCACAATGATCGCCTCGTCACACTCCCTGATCTCAGCGCGGTAGGGGGCTCCGATAAATCCGGTCGCACCCAGCACGCCCACCCTGAAGAGAGGATCCGCCATGGCTGATGCCTTTAGCGGGCCAATTCGCCGTGGTCGATCTTCGATTGTATCCTTGCGCTCCCCGCAGGGGGATTTCTACTACCCACAACTCCGCTCCAAGTCCGACCTGTCCGCCTGAACTTCGAAGTCCATGTTCAAGATCCAAGTCCATGTTGAATCTCCCCGGCGGGCGCTCTATCTCGACGCAATTACCCGGATGCGCAAGGTTGAGCTCGCCGAGGAGAATGCCGATGCGCTTGTCACCGACACCGTCGGGGAGCCATCTCTTCCCACCCTGCTCGATGCCCCGGAAGAAGGTGACCCCACCCAACTGTCGGACCTCCAGGGGGCTCCCTTGATGCCGGCCCATGAGTGGCGCTTCGCCCCCAATGTGATCCCGGTGGAGGAGAGCAGGTCCCAGGGGCAACTCGGCGAACCCGGTCTCCTGCGCATCCACTACTGGCTGACACGGAAGGAATGCCCCCGCACCGTGGCCTTCCACCAGGTCGATCTCGCCCATTGGTTTTTCTCCTCCCCGCCTGACTCCGGATACTGCCATGCCGGTCAGAATTACCTGTTGATTCACCTCGGCTACCCGGATGGCGGAATGGCACTCGTCGATATCGCCACTAACCGACCGGGTCACTCGGATTACCACTCCATGCACCTGATCGGTTCCCGCGGGGCAGCCTACGCGGATGACCACGAGAACACCCATCTCCTCCTTGGAAAAGCGGGAGCGACGGCACTCATCCAGCCCGTCAATGCCGTCCTCACAATCCAGAACATGCTTGAGGAGTTCGTGGCCGGGATCCGTGAAAGTCGTCCCTGGAGCGTGAATCTGCAGGACACCCTCCATGTTCTCGCAACCCTGAAGGAGGTCTCCCATGCCTGAACATGTCTACCGCGCCCTCGTCCTGAGCGTTGTCAAACACGACTACCTGCCCAATGCGGTGGCATCCCACCCCCGTTTCCAGTTGGTGGCAGTGGCCGACGACCCCGACTGCCCCGACTGGATTCACGAGCGCAATCAACTCTTCGCGGACCAGCACGGCATTCCCTACCGACGGGATGTGGAGGCAGCCCTCCCGGACTGCGACCTGGTAGTCGTCAGCCCGGAGGCCGAACGCCACTGTGATCTCGCCCAGCGGGCCGCCAGGGCCGGCAAGCACATCGTGGTGGACAAACCGCTCTCGCCCAGACTGGCAGAATGCGATGCTCTCGTTGCAGCGGTGGCGGAGAACCAGGTAAAGTGCCTCGTCTGGAACCGCAACTTCCTCCCCTCCCTCGTGAAAGCCCGGGAAACGCTGGAGAGCGGAGCCATCGGCACCCTGCAGGCCATCCACTGCGACTTCTATTTTTCCAAGGACGCTGGACCACCGAAGGGTTCGCGTGGACCCGGCGACCCGCCCATTGACTGGCTCGAGCGTCAACTGGAGGCTCATGCCGATGGCTCGGACGGCGGG
>DMYM01000331.1 GCA_003483645.1 Verrucomicrobiales bacterium | reverse complement strand
TTGCGCATCTCAATGAGCCGCTTCTCGGCGTCTTCCTTCGAGATCTTGCCAGCCTCTACCCCAGCCTTGAGTCTTCTCTCCGCGCGGCGATAGTCGTCGACACTCAGTATGTCAGCGGGGACTGGGCGGTCTATGCCTCGCTCCTGGGCGCTAAGCGCAGAAAATCCTCCTGCCACCAGAAGCCCTGCAGCAATCATTCGTACAATATTTTTCATGATGAGTCTCATTTGAGGATGAATGCGGAATACCGATCTGGTCTCCGCAAGATTTCGCGTTCGAGCCTCACTGAGCAGGTCCGAACGAAAACGAATAGAACTTCGCCGCTACCGTCTCAAAGGCCAGATAAACCTTCTGCCCCCTGATAATCCCGGGATCAAATCCCTGCTCCCAAACGAATGGTGCGTCCGTCAAATGGCCCGCTTTACCCCGCAGCGCCCCCTTTCCCAGCGCCTTTCTCTTCCCGTCGAGGATCATGACCTTGAGAGATCCGCCTTCCGCAAGGTCGACACAGACGCGCAGATCCCCGCCCACCCAGGGCACGGCCTTCGTTCTCACCGTCATGGGTTCGCTGCCATCGATCGGTTCATATCCCGCCCAACCGTCCTTGCGCAGGGTGGCCCTCGCCAATCCTGATTTGCGCCAATCGAAGAAGTACCAGTCGCTTGCGCCGTAATAAATTTCGATGCGATCACCGCGGAACACGGGAGCGGAGGGGAAGAGCGCTCCCCAGTCGTAGGGCATGGTCCCGTATTTCCTCTCTTCTTTTGGCGTGTGGCCGAGCAGAGGCGTCCCTTCCGCAACCCTGTACCAGGTCACCGAGTCCGGGCTCCAGGCCAGTTCAATATGCTGGCGCACCCCGTGACGTGACTTCATGGAAGGGAAGTTCATCACGCCCAGCAACCCGAGGTAAACCCCGCCGTCCTCAAAGATCACCATGTCGTGCGCCTGCTTCTGCGGAGTTCCGGCCAGGGCGAGGGTGGACTTCGTCCACTTCACCCCGTCCCGGCTTTCCGTTCGTGCAATCTTGCGATTGCCGACCACCGGAACCCGGTCGTAGTGGCGCACGATTCCAAGGTAGCTCTGGCGCTCCTCCGACCAGATCATGTTGGCGTGACAATCGCTCTGAATGGCAATCTCCGGACAGGGAATCTCGGGGCCCCAGTGAAGACCGTCGGGCGAAAAGCGCACCAGTTGCAGATAGCCCACCTGCGCGGCATAGAAGGCCTTGTAGCGCCGGGCAGGATCCGGATCCCGCGGATCCCGGTAGACCCCAGCCCCAGACGGACCCCGCACCACGATATTGTTTTTCCTGCTCCCGTTGAACTCGACGATTCCCAGTTCCGGTTTCTCCCAGCGGATACCATCCCTGGAAGTGGCATACAGGATGGCCTCGTCGCGTTTGTTGGGCCTGGCCGCCATGTAGTCGGTCGCCTCCGGGTTCCGCTTCCCGGGAGCTGTCCTGCTCGTGCGTTCATCGACAATGAAGGGGCAGTACCAGCACTTGTAGATCTCCTGCTCCTCATCCCACAGAACGTTGGGATACATGTTGTCGAAACGTGGCTCCCAGGACTTGTCCGCCACGAAGAGCGGATTAGCCGGATCCTTGACTGCTGTTCCGGGAACGAGTCTCGCATTCTCCGTGCTCTCAATGATGCGGGAGTCCAGGAGGAGATACTCCATGCGAGGAGAACTGCGTGCCGATCCAAACAGACCGCCTGCGAAACTAACCGCCAAAACCTTGAATCCCCACGAAGGCATCCTGTAAAAACGCATTCCGGAGAGGAATTGTAGGTGCTTTCGGGCAAACTGCCATCCGCTATGAAAAAAGTCTTCTGCCACTTACGCCCGTGCAGGTGATTTTCAGTTGCGCCCACAATCCTGAACTGAAGCAGAATGCAGCCCAAATGCCGACACTTGCCAAGCAGGTCCAAGACGATAGAAACGTACCGATGAGCAAATTAACGCGCCGCATTTTCCTCGGAGGCCTCTCTACCGCCTCCGCCACCACCCTGCTCCCCGGTAGCGTCTGGGCCAAGCGTTCCCCGAATGAAACCCCCAACCTCGCCGCGGTGGGCGTGGGGGGCAAGGGATGGGTCGACTCCAACGGCGCCGCAAAATACGGCAACATCGTGGCCTTCTGCGACGTGGAGGGGGCGAAGGGGGGCAAGCGCGGGGGGGTCGCCTCGGCGGCCGGGAAGTGGCCCAAGGCCCGGCGCTACACCGACTGGCGAGTCATGCTGGAGAAGGAGAAAAACCTGGATGGCATCACCGTCTCTACTCCGGATCACATGCACGCGTCGGTCACCATGACCGCCCTCCAGCAGGGAATCGGCTGTTACACCCAGAAGCCCCTGACCCGCACGATTCATGAATCACGCAAGGTGACCGAAGCCGCCGCCCGGGCCGGGGTGGCCACCCAGATGGGAAACCAGCACCACAGTGGAACCAGTTACCGCACCCTGGTTCACCTCGTGCAGAAGGGCCTGATCGGAAAGATCAAGTGCGCCCACGCCTGGTCCAACCGACCCATCTGGCCCCAGGGCATCAAGCGCCCATCCGCCACCACGACACCGCCTGATTCACTGCAGTGGGATCTCTGGCTCGGGGTCGCCCCCGAGCGCCCCTTCGCCCCCGGCGTCTACCATCCCTTCAAGTGGAGGGGCTGGTATGACTTCGGAACCGGCGCCCTCGGGGACATGGGTTGCCATATCATCGATCCCATTTACTGGGCTCTCGATCTCACCGCGCCCAACACCGTTCTCTACGAGGGGCCGGAGCCAACCAGGGAAACCTTCCCGAAAGCAGAACGGATTCACTACGAGTTCCCCGGGACAGCCCGAACCACCGGCAAGACCATCAAGGTGACCTGGCATGACGGGGGTAATCTCCCCGACCTCTCCGAATGCGATCTGCCAGCCGGGACGAAGCTCCCTGCAAATGGCAGCATGTTCGTCGGGGAGAAAGGCGTGATCGTCTGCCCTCATGGCTCAGGCAATCTCCCAAGTCTCTACCCGGAGAAAAAATTCAAGGGGCTCGACTTCGGGGTCCTGCCCACCACCGATCACTACCAGCAATGGGTCGAGGCCATCAGGGGGACGGGCAAGCCCACTTCCAGCTTCGACTACGCCGGACCGCTCTGCGAAACGGTCCTGCTGGGCTGCGTGGCCTCCAGGGTTCCCGGCACCAGGCTCGAGTGGGATACCAGGGCCCTCCGCTTCGCAAACAGCAAGGCCGCCGACAACCTCCTTCACCAGGAATACCGCAAGGGCTGGGAAGTGGCCGGGCTCTGAGCGCTTCCCGGCCGTTACCCCGCCACTTCGGCATTCCTCCGTGCCAGGGCGATTGCCAGACCCAGGACCGCCCCGGTGGCAAACCCCATCACATGGGCGAGCACGTCCACCCGCGAGGTGGGATCTCCGCCGCCTGCCCCGAACCAGCCGAGAAGGATGGCACCGGCGATGATCGGAAGGACCGCCCCGCCCAACCTGCGCATGGAACGCGCGTGCCAGGCCAGCCATACGCTGCTGCCAACCAGCAGGCCCAGCGCACCGAAGGTCGCGGTGGAGGCTCCCAGCGACTTGAAGGCCTCAGGATAATGCAGCCAGGAAGTGACGATGTTCCCAAAAGTCCCGCTGGCCAGGATCGCGATCCATCCCAGCAACGGTCCGAGGGTGTGCGAGACAAACACACAGAAGACTCCCCCGATCAGGAGATTCCCGACCAGGTGGGGACCATCTGCATGCAGGAAGAGGGACGTGGCCGGCCGGTACCATTCTCCCCGCTCGAAAATCCCAAGACTGGAGCTGCAGTAATCCTCTACCATGGCCTCGGTTTGATTCATGAAGACAAGGACCAGGGCCATCGCCCAGAGCAGGAAGAGTTCGATCCCCGATCCGTAGAGTGGAATCTCCAGTCTCCGCTCGGCGGGGAGGCTCTGTTCCTCGGTGTAGAGACGAAATTCCTCCTCGATGGCAACCTGGAAGGGAGCCTCGGCGTAGAGAGCATAACACGGGCCTTGCGCCTCCATGCGCAACCAGCAATCGAGATTCATGGCCAGCACCACCAGGGCATACTCGTTGGCGACCCGGAGGGAGCTGAATTCTCCCACCAGGGCGAGGGAACCTTCCTCAAGGGCACGGTCGATCTCCGTCATGCGGCGGTGCCAGTATGACGCGGTTTCCAGGGGACGCAACCGGGACACGACGATTCCACTCGAAACACCGAGCAATCTCGTTCTCGATGTTCTCATGACGCGCGCCCCCGTTCTTTTTCTTCTCGCCCTGCTCGTGCCCGCAACCGCACTCACCAGGCCGCGACTCCTCGTCCTCACCGACATCACCAATGAACCCGACGACGAACAGTCCATGGTCCGGCTCCTCTGTTACGCCAACGAACTGGAAATCGAAGGCCTCATCGCCACCACCTCGTGCTGGCTGCGCAATCGAACCGCACCCGACAGGATCGTGGAACGAATCGAAGCCTACCGACAGGTCCGTGAAAACCTGACGGTGCACGCCGGGGGATGGCCGGAGGCCGATGAACTCCTGAAAACCGTCAAACAGGGAGTCCCGAGGTTCGGCATGGAGGGAGTGGGAGAGGGACACGATTCCACCGGGTCCGAGCACATCATCAGGGTGGTGGACGAGAATGACCCCCGCCCGGTCTATGTTTCGATCTGGGGCGGTGCCAATTGCCTGGCCCAGGCCCTCTGGAAGGTGAGCAAGACGCGCCCCAGGGCCGAGGCAGACAGATTCATCAGCAAGCTTCGCGTCTATACCATCTCGGATCAGGACGATGCCGGCCCCTGGATGCGCAACACGTTCCCCGGGCTCTTCTACATCGTGAGCCCCGGCCATGAAGAGGGCCAGGGGGGCTCCTACCACTACGCCACCTGGGTGGGAATTTCGGGTGACAGGTTTCATGGCCGCTTCCGGGGGCCGGACTTCTCCCTCGTGGACAATCCCTGGCTCGACCAGCACATCCGCAACAACCACGGACCACTCGGAGCAATGCATCCGCCCACCAAATATCTCATGGAAGGTGACACCCCTTCCTTCTTCTGGGTCATTCCAAACGGCCTGAATGAACCGGAACATCCCGACTGGGGCGGCTGGGGTGGGCGCTACGAGCTCTACACCGCTCCGCCCAGACGCTACTACCACGAACCCGAAACCCGGCCCATCTGGACCAATGCCATGGACGAGGTCAAAGGCGTGGATGGTAAATGGCACACCAGCAACCAGGCCACTATCTGGCGCTGGCGCAGGGAATATCAGCACGACTTCGCCGCCCGCATCGACTGGAGCAACTCATCGGAATTCGAGGCCGTCAATCATCCTCCTCTCGCCATCGTGAATGGAGATCGGACTCGGGAAGCAATTGATCTCACCGTTGCCCCGGGCAGCAAGGTGACACTCGACGCCAGCAAAACCTCCGACCCGGATGGCGATGAAATGTCCTTCCGCTGGTACCCCTACCGCGAGGTCGGTTCCTTTCCGCTCACCATTCACTTCCGCAACCTGACATGGCAGGGCGACGACACTGCGGTATTAAAGCTCAACGCCCCCAGGGTGAATGTTCCCAGGACCATACACTTCATCCTGGAGGCAACAGACGGGGGAGCGCCAACCCTGACGTCCTACCGGCGCGTTATCGTCACAATCGATCCAAACCAACGCAACTGAACCTTCATCCCGGTGCAGGTCGGTTTGGCACTAATGACTTTCAAATCTCCTCGACTCTCAAGGTGATCAAAATCACCCGTCGTTTTCCTCCTCATTGAGGGGCCTCGGTTAGGAACGCCGTCCGATCCCGACGGTATCACACACGACAGTATTTTCCCGCGCCTTCGCAGAAACCCATTGACCTCAATAGGGGATTTGCAAGCATATCAGGCCCGTCGCGCAGCTCCTGTCTCACCCTCTGCCACTCAAAGCCGGCTGCCCCACGACCGCAAAATCCAAGAACAGAACCCACCCGGACTACGATGAATATTCACACCTTATTCGCCTCCCTTCTCTGTGCAGTCGTGATGTTGCCGCTCCATGCTGCGGTGACTGATGGCCTGACAGTCTACTATAACTTTGACAACAACTCTGATGACAGCGCGGGGTCCCTGGACGGCAACGCCAACACTGTCGACGACAACCTCTCCTTCGCTTCCGGTCATTCCGGCTCTTACGGCCCCGGCCTTTTCGGCGGTGGGGCTTACCTTGGCTCCGGGCCGGGAACAGGTCACGCCCAAGCTCCCTTCAGTCCCGACGTCGACGGCGGCACCAATGGCGGACAGGTCCAGGCCATCACCGTGCAGTGGTGGGGGAAGGTCGCGCAATTCCAGACCGGCTGGCAAATTGGAGTGGGCCGCGGTGAGGGTGGCAACTGGCGCTTCCACCGCTGGGGCGACAACCAGACCATGGCATGGCAGGGCGGCGGTGGTGACATCCATGGTGGAGCCAATGTCAACGACGGCCAGTGGCACCACTTCGTGGGCACCTCTGACCTGGCAAACAACAACCGCACCCTTTACATCGACGGTGTTGTGCAAGCCTCCCAGACCATGAGCGCGATCAACTCCGACCCCAATCTCCCCCTGATGGTTGGTGAGAACCCGCAGGCCGTCAACCGCGGGTGGAACGGTGAGATCGACGATGTGGCGATCTGGAACCGCCCCCTTTCTGCTGATGAGGTCGACGAGATCTACCAGGGAGGAGTTGCGGGCAACAGCCTGGAAGATCTGGCCGGTCCGCCGACAGACGACGACAACGACACCCTCCGCGATAACTGGGAGCAGGCAAGGGCAGGCAACCTGACCGACCTGGACGGAACAGCCTGGGACGGCAATGGCGTGACCCCTGGACCCGGCGCGGGGACAGGTGACTTTGATGGTGATGGCCGCAGCGACCTCCAGGAGTACGACGATAGAACC